>NZ_FNTD01000005.1 GCF_900104815.1 Streptomyces misionensis | reverse complement strand
GTCTAGGAGCCCAGGTTATAGACCGAGGCGCTATTTCCCGTACGATCAATCTGCGCGGATGACACATAAAACTTGTTGCAGAGGGCCCCTTCTCCGGGCTGCATCCAGGTCAAGGGCCCTCTGTCGCGTCACAGCCAGCGAGCCCGGTCGTGTGAGATTCGGCCGGGCTTGCTGCTGTCCCGACGCTACGACCAACACTCACCGCTCCTTGATCAGGAGAAGTGCTGCACCACGAGGTTGGCGAGTCCCGCGAGTACGGGTGACCAGTCGACCAGGAGTTGCACTACGAGCTTGCGTCGTTCGCGACGCCGCTCGGCGGCCTCCTGCTCCTCCTGATCGCCTCCGCTATCGACAGGTGTCTTGCCATCCACATGTTCCTCCGTGGCGCCGAAGTAGCCCGGCAGGGCTGCCGGGCCTTCACCGGCTGGTGAAGTACGTGGCAGACGCCGCGAAGGAACGCCCTCCAGCATAGAGGTGAGGGTAACAGCTCAGACCCGGGTGACCACAACTTATGTGCTTGTTAAAGCTACTGATCGCTAGTCAAACCCGGTGTCTACCTGCGGGAATGAAAATTTCTAGGCGTCTCGAAAACAGATGAACAAGGTCGTGTTCCTGGCCATGGTTGATCCCGGCGGGATCAACCATGGCCAGGAGCCTGCGCATAGATCGACGCCGGGCGGGTGCAGTGGGGTCGGTGCGCGGGGCCACACCGTGCGGGAGCTGGCGGAAAACCCGTGGTGCGCCTGTTCGTGAAGGAGGTCGTACGGGGGATCGCCCGGCGTGTGCGACGCGGCCGCGAGTCGGCGGCCGCGCACAGTGAGGCGGGGCCGGTCTTCGCGGCCTGGACGCCGACGGAACGGAGATAGCGGTGACGACGGTCGCGGACGGCAGGACGGGCGAGCAGCTCGCCGAGGAGCTGCTGCAGGGCGTGGGCAACGAGGGGATGCGGGCGGCGACCCGGTTGCTCGGCGCGTACCGGGACGGGTACTGGCTGCGGCGCCTGCTGGAGAACGAGGCGGAGTGGTCGGCGGCCGCCGACAAGCCGGTCATCGACCGCAGCGGCACGCACCCCTCGGTGGATTGGGACTCGATCGGGCTGCTGATGCTCGACCGGCCCTGGGTCTTGAGGTCGTCGCACAGTGAGATGGCCATGCTGGAGGTCGCCGCCTCGCTGGTGAGGCGCTGCGCGGTGCAGCTCGGCTCGGTCGTCCAAGCCGTCGACGACGACGAGTTCCGGCTGATCCTGCGGGCTCTGCGGGAGGCCGCGTACGGCGACGTGCGCTGAGACGCGGCGTGCCCCGCGGTGGGCCGTGGCACCCCTCCACGGACCACCGCGGAGAAGGGACACCGGGTCCGTTCTCCGCCACCACGGTCTAGTGGAGGGCGCGGCGGCGGATCACAACCGGTCGAGGCCGAGCATCCGGCTCACCGCCTGTTCGACGGTGATGCCGCTTCGCGGCCGACGAGGCGGGGCTACAGATGGCACAGGCGGCAGTTCGACCGTGATGACTTCGACACGCTGTCCCGGGGCGGCCTGGGCGGCGATGCGGTTGCGCTCCTTCTCGGAGGCGGCGAAGAGAACGAGCGGGACGAGGCGGTTGCGCAGTGCCGGAATCCGGCTGGCTACGGGGCAGATGACCGCGTACGGCTTGCCGTTCACATACACGGGCACGCCCATCGCGTACTCGGGGGTGCCGCTCTCGGCGACCTTGGGGTAGGAGCCGGCCTCGTGGAAGACGAACTCCACCACCGGCTTCACCAGCGCCTTCTGCCACTGGAGCAGGGCCTCGATCGCGGCGAGATGCTCCTGTTCGGCCGCCTGCTTCGCCTCCCGCTGACGCTGCTGGACTGCGAGCATGCGCTCGATGATCTGGTCCCGCCGGGCTTGCGCCTGGACCTGCTCCTGTTCCAGCTTGAAGTACGCGCGGGTGACCCACCTCCACCGGCAACAAGGCCCCGGAGTCCGTCGCCGAGCACAGCTTCCGGGTCGGGGTGATCGGCTCGGTGCTCGCCATGATAGAAGGCGTCAACGCCTCGCGGGTGGCGCTGATGTGCCTCTTCCACGACTCCCAGGAGACCCGGGTCGGGGACATCCCGCACATCGGCCGCAAGTACCTGCGGGCGGCGCCGAACGGCGAGGTGACCGCCGACCAGGTCGCCAACGCCCACCCGGCGGTCCGCGAGGGTGTGCAGGGCGCGGTCGACGAGTACGAGGCCGGCGAGACCCCGGAGGCGGTCGTCGCCCGCGACGCGGACAAGCTGGAGTGCCTGGTGCAGGCCGTCGAGTACCGGGAGCAGGGCTACAGCCTCACCCAGAACTGGATCGACACCAGCCTGGCGGCGCTGAAGACCCCGTCGGCGAAGGCGCTGGCCGACGCCGCGCTGTCGATGCCGTCGCTGGAGTGGCAGAAGAACTTCCTGCCGTCCTGACCCTCCGCGCACGTAGGCCCCCGGCGGACCACTCCTCCCAGAGCGCCGCCGGGGGCCTTCTCCATGCCTGCTCACGCCCCGTTGGAGCCGTTGGACCTAACAGGACTACCGGCCGGGCAGGGAGGGCCCTCCAAGGCCCTGAGAAGGTGGCTGACGGTGATAGCCAGCCGACTCCTGAGCCCGGGCCCGGGACTGTTCGGCGGCCGCGCGCTTCTGCGCGACGATGTGCGACCGGCGGGCCTTGGTCTCGATGTCGTGCAGCTCGGGGTACTTCGTGGCGATGGTCTTGCGCAGGGCCTGCTCGGCCTGGCCGGCCGCCACGGTCTTCCGGCTCTTGGCGGCCGCGTCGGTGTACTGGGTGACCTCGCCCTGCAGCCGGGTCAGTGTCTGGGCATCGCGCCGGTCGAGGCTGATCTCGATGTCCGGGAGCTGCTCACGCATCTTCGTCAGCCGTTCGGTGACGGTGGCGACGTCGTCCGGCGCGGGCTTCTGCGCGTCGACGTCGCGGAACTGCCCGGCGAACTTGCTGGTGCGGATCATCTCCCACGCCGCCACCCGGGCCGCGTTGGCCGCGCTGCGCGCCTCGCTCGCCTCCGTGTGCCAGGCCGCCCGCTCGGCGGTGACATCGGCAATGTCCGCTGCGATCTGCTTCTTGGTGACACCGGCCCGCAGCCGCTCCAGGGGCCCCAAATTCTTCTTCGGCTCCAGGTAGTCGCGCAGGTACCGGTCCCGTTCCTCCGCTTCCTTGCGCGCGTTGGCCGCCCGGGCGAGTTGCTGGGCTGCCTCCTGGGCCTTCGCCTCCGCCTGGTCCAGCAGGGTCGCCGCCGCAGCGACGAACGCCTGCCCGCGGGTCTGCCCGGCCTCCCTCTCCTGGGCAAGGCGTTCCTCGAGGACGCGCGCCTTCTCCGCCGTCTGCGCGGCACCGCGCTCGGCGATCCCGGCCCGCTCGTAGGCCAGCTTGATAACCCGGGCCAGTTCGGCATCCGACCGCTTGCCGTACGGCCGGGTCTTCCAGGACTGCACGGACGCCATCTCCCGCCGCCGCTGGATCTCCGCCAGACGCTTCTCGTTGGCGGCCCGCTCCCGGGCGTCGTCCTCGGTGGCGGGCTGTACCTGCACGGCGACGTCGTCGGCGGCCGCGGTGTCCGCCTGGGCCTCGGCGGCGACCCGCTGTGCCTCCTCCTGTGCCTGGCGTGCGCGACCGGGGGAGACGGCTGTCGCCGCATGGGCCCGTCGTAGGGCGGCCTCACTCTCCCCGCGGGCCCGCTCGTGCTCGCGCACGCTCGCCTGCTCCGGCAGGCGTACGGCCGGGGTCGGCGGTTCGCGCAGCAGGTCCGAGACCATGGAGTCGCCTCGGTCCTGTCCCAGGAAGCGTGCGAACGCGGTGACGGCGCGCTGCAGCCGCTCGGTCTCGGTGCGGGCCGCGCCGAGGCGGGCCTGCGTCTCGTCGTCCTCGACGACCTGCAGGGGCAGCCACAGGTGGTTCTCGGCGCGGCCGCGGGTGATGCCCGGGTAGACGGCGAAGGCGTTCGCGCCGTGCCCGTACAGCAGGCTCACCTCGCTGGTGAGGCCCTGGCTCGCGGCGACGGTCATCGCGTAGCCGAGGGAGAGGGCGCCGGAGCTGATGGCCTGTGGGTCGAACCAGGCCGACACCGTGTCGTTCGTCTTCTTGTCGCGCCAGGTGATCTCGACGCGGTGGTCTTCGTCGATCGCCGTGACCACGGCGCGGTAGCCGTTGAGGACGTCGGGGCCCTCGCCGCGGCGGCTGCGGTAATCGTTCTGGCGCACGCGCACCAGGTCGCCCACCGCGAAGTTGATGTCCGCGCCGCCGGACAGGGCGTAGCGGTGTTCCGCGCCGAGTTCGCCGCGCTGCCGACGGATCTGCTGTGCGCCCAGGTTCAGCAGGTCCACGTCCGTGTTCTTGGCGGCCAGTACGGTCAGCGAGTCGATCAGGTCGTGCGGGTCGGTCCAGCGGCCGCGTACCTCATCCCAGGTGGTGAGGATCTGCCCGTGCGCCTCGATGGCGCTCTCGGTGGCGTGGACGCGGCCGGTGTCGGCCAGGATGCGCAGGGCCTGCTCGTGGTCGCCGGTGCGCCACACCTCCAGGGCGGCGCGCTCGGCGTCGTTGCGCTGGCGCCGGTTCTCGATGAGCGTGAGGCCGCCGACGAGTCGGTGGACCTCCTTGAACCAGCCGCCCGGGCCGATCGCCTGGAGCTGCTTGGGGTCGCCGATCGCCACCAGTTTGGTGCCGGTGCGCTGCGCCTCCTTCATCAGGGCGGCGGCCTGCCGGTCGTTGGACATGGTGGCCTCGTCGACGACCAGGACGTCGATGCCGGTGAGTCCGTTACCGTCGCGGATCTGCGTCAGCCAGGAGGCGATCGAGCGGGCCGGGATGCCGGAGGCGTCGTCCAGGCTCTTGGCCGCGACCGCGCTCACGGTGGCGCCGGCGTAGGTGTGGCCGGTGGCGTCCCACGCGATCCGGCACGCCTCCATGAGCGTGCTCTTGCCGGTGCCGGCCGCGCCGATGTGCGCGTCGATGCCGTGCCCGGCGGTCAGCGTCCGCTCGATCGCCGCGCGCTGTTCGCCGGACAGGGCGAAGCCGTTGGCGACCTCGAAGACGGACATGGCGGCCGCGGCCTGCTCGGTGGTCAGCTGCACCGCGCCCTCGTCGAACCGGACCAGGGCCTGGCTGGTGACGAGCTCCTCGGCGTCGAGGATGTCGCGGGTGGTGTAGCGGTCCATCGACGACATGACGGTGGAACCGACGTGCGGGAGGCGCACCGCGTATCCCTCGACGGCGAGGACCTGGTCCGCGAGTTCGTCCAGCAGGCCCGGCTCGGCGCCGATGCCGAACTCCATCGCCGTCGCCACGGCGGCGAGCAGCTGCGCGCGGGAGAACGACTTCTCCGACGCCGTCAGCCCGGTCTCGGGGTCGAAGACGATCCGCGCGAGGTCGTCCGGGCCGGGCCGCTGCGGACCGCCGCCGGGACCGTCGATGCCCGCACCGCCGCCGTCGGGCGGCCCGGGCGCGGCGGCCGCCACCATCGCGTCGACGTCGCCGACGACCGCCTCGGCGCGGGTGCGCCAGCTGGAGCGCATCCCGGACGCGTCGGCGTCGACTTTCGCGCGGCGGGTCTCGTCGGCGATGCGCTGCCGGTCCTCTCGCGAGGCATCCGCGCCCACGCGCTCGTCGAGCGCGATGTGCCGGCGGGAGAACGCGTCGCGCAGCTCCTCGGGGACATGGCGGATCTCCCACGCGCGGGTCTCCGGGTTGTACTCGCGGCGGATACCGAACGTCGCGTACGTCAGCTCCCGCACCCGGGCCTTGAAGTACGCGTCGAGGGCCTTGGCGTGTCGGTGGAAGTCCTGTCCGCTGTTGGCGATGGCTCGCCACTCGCCGTCCTCGCACAGCGCCATGTTGGCGATCGTGACGTGGACGTGCAGGTGCGGGTCTCCCGGTTCGCCCGGTGTCACCGGACGGGCGGCGAGGTGCTCCACCGACCAGCCGAGCAGACCGCCGGTCGCGATGCGCACCTTCTCTCCGTCCTCGCCGGTGACGGCGTAGCCGATCCACTCCTCGGCCTGGCGGACCGTGTCGTTCTTCGCCTGCTGCACCAGCTCCCGGAACTCACGCTCGCCGAGGTCGCCCGACCCGCCGCGCTCGGCCCGGACTCGCACGCGTCGACCGGCCGCCGCCCCGCCCGCGACCGGCTCGCGCCGTGACGCGGCCGCTCATGGCGACCTCGGCGAGCGTGAGTTCCGGGAGCTGGTGCAGCAGGCGAAGAACGACACGGTCCGCCAGGCCGAGGAGTGGATCGGCTACGCCGTCACCGGCGAGGACGGAGAGAAGGTGCGCATCGCGACCGGCGGTCTGCTCGGCTGGTCGGTGGAGCACCTCGCCGCCCGTCCGGTGACACCGGGCGAACCGGGAGACCCGCACCTGCACGTCCACGTCACGATCGCCAACATGGCGCTGTGCGAGGACGGCGAGTGGCGAGCCATCGCCAACAGCGGACAGGACTTCCACCGACACGCCAAGGCCCTCGACGCGTACTTCAAGGCCCGGGTGCGGGAGCTGACGTACGCGACGTTCGGTATCCGCCGCGAGTACAACCCGGAGACCCGCGCGTGGGAGATCCGCCATGTCCCCGAGGAGCTGCGCGACGCGTTCTCCCGCCGGCACATCGCGCTCGACGAGCGCGTGGGCGCGGATGCCTCGCGAGAGGACCGGCAGCGCATCGCCGACGAGACCCGCCGCGCGAAAGTCGACGCCGACGCGTCCGGGATGCGCTCCAGCTGGCGCACCCGCGCCGAGGCGGTCGTCGGCGACGTCGACGCGATGGTGGCGGCCGCCGCGCCCGGGCCGCCCGACGGCGGCGGTGCGGGCATCGACGGTCCCGGCGGCGGTCCGCAGCGGCCCGGCCCGGACGACCTCGCGCGGATCGTCTTCGACCCCGAGACCGGGCTGACGGCGTCGGAGAAGTCGTTCTCCCGCGCGCAGCTGCTCGCCGCCGTGGCGACGGCGATGGAGTTCGGCATCGGCGCCGAGCCGGGCCTGCTGGACGAACTCGCGGACCAGGTCCTCGCCGTCGAGGGATACGCGGTGCGCCTCCCGCACGTCGGTTCCACCGTCATGTCGTCGATGGACCGCTACACCACCCGCGACATCCTCGACGCCGAGGAGCTCGTCACCAGCCAGGCCCTGGTCCGGTTCGACGAGGGCGCGGTGCAGCTGACCACCGAGCAGGCCGCGGCCGCCATGTCCGTCTTCGAGGTCGCCAACGGCTTCGCCCTGTCCGGCGAACAGCGCGCGGCGATCGAGCGGACGCTGACCGCCGGGCACGGCATCGACGCGCACATCGGCGCGGCCGGCACCGGCAAGAGCACGCTCATGGAGGCGTGCCGGATCGCGTGGGACGCCACCGGCCACACCTACGCCGGCGCCACCGTGAGCGCGGTCGCGGCCAAGAGCCTGGACGACGCCTCCGGCATCCCGGCCCGCTCGATCGCCTCCTGGCTGACGCAGATCCGCGACGGTAACGGACTCACCGGCATCGACGTCCTGGTCGTCGACGAGGCCACCATGTCCAACGACCGGCAGGCCGCCGCCCTGATGAAGGAGGCGCAGCGCACCGGCACCAAACTGGTGGCGATCGGCGACCCCAAGCAGCTCCAGGCGATCGGCCCGGGCGGCTGGTTCAAGGAGGTCCACCGACTCGTCGGCGGCCTCACGCTCATCGAGAACCGGCGCCAGCGCAACGACGCCGAGCGCGCCGCCCTGGAGGTGTGGCGCACCGGCGACCACGAGCAGGCCCTGCGCATCCTGGCCGACACCGGCCGCGTCCACGCCACCGAGAGCGCCATCGAGGCGCACGGGCAGATCCTCACCACCTGGGATGAGGTACGCGGCCGCTGGACCGACCCGCACGACCTGATCGACTCGCTGACCGTACTGGCCGCCAAGAACACGGACGTGGACCTGCTGAACCTGGGCGCACAGCAGATCCGTCGGCAGCGCGGCGAACTCGGCGCGGAACACCGCTACGCCCTGTCCGGCGGCGCGGACATCAACTTCGCGGTGGGCGACCTGGTGCGCGTGCGCCAGAACGATTACCGCAGCCGCCGCGGCGAGGGCCCCGACGTCCTCAACGGCTACCGCGCCGTGGTCACGGCGATCGACGAAGACCACCGCGTCGAGATCACCTGGCGCGACAAGAAGACGAACGACACGGTGTCGGCCTGGTTCGACCCACAGGCCATCAGCTCCGGCGCCCTCTCCCTCGGCTACGCGATGACCGTCGCCGCGAGCCAGGGCCTCACCAGCGAGGTGAGCCTGCTGTACGGGCACGGCGCGAACGCCTTCGCCGTCTACCCGGCATCACCCGCGGCCGCGCCGAGAACCACCTGTGGCTGCCCCTGCAGGTCGTCGAGGACGACGAGACGCAGGCCCGCCTCGGCGCGGCCCGCACCGAGACCGAGCGGCTGCAGCGCGCCGTCACCGCGTTCGCACGCTTCCTGGGACAGGACCGAGGCGACTCCATGGTCTCGGACCTGCTGCGCGAACCGCCGACCCCGGCCGTACGCCTGCCGGAGCAGGCGAGCGTGCGCGAGCACGAGCGGGCCCGCGGGGAGAGTGAGGCCGCCCTACGACGGGCCCATGCGGCGACAGCCGTCTCCCCCGGTCGCGCACGCCAGGCACAGGAGGAGGCACAGCGGGTCGCCGCCGAGGCCCAGGCGGACACCGCGGCCGCCGACGACGTCGCCGTGCAGGTACAGCCCGCCACCGAGGACGACGCCCGGGAGCGGGCCGCCAACGAGAAGCGTCTGGCGGAGATCCAGCGGCGGCGGGAGATGGCGTCCGTGCAGTCCTGGAAGACCCGGCCGTACGGCAAGCGGTCGGATGCCGAACTGGCCCGGGTTATCAAGCTGGCCTACGAGCGGGCCGGGATCGCCGAGCGCGGTGCCGCGCAGACGGCGGAGAAGGCGCGCGTCCTCGAGGAACGCCTTGCCCAGGAGAGGGAGGCCGGGCAGACCCGCGGGCAGGCGTTCGTCGCTGCGGCGGCGACCCTGCTGGACCAGGCGGAGGCGAAGGCCCAGGAGGCAGCCCAGCAACTCGCCCGGGCGGCCAACGCGCGCAAGGAAGCGGAGGAACGGGACCGGTACCTGCGCGACTACCTGGAGCCGAAGAAGAATTTGGGGCCCCTGGAGCGGCTGCGGGCCGGTGTCACCAAGAAGCAGATCGCAGCGGACATTGCCGATGTCACCGCCGAGCGGGCGGCCTGGCACACGGAGGCGAGCGAGGCGCGCAGCGCGGCCAACGCGGCCCGGGTGGCGGCGTGGGAGATGATCCGCACCAGCAAGTTCGCCGGGCAGTTCCGCGACGTCGACGCGCAGAAGCCCGCGCCGGACGACGTCGCCACCGTCACCGAACGGCTGACGAAGATGCGTGAGCAGCTCCCGGACATCGAGATCAGCCTCGACCGGCGCGATGCCCAGACACTGACCCGGCTGCAGGGCGAGGTCACCCAGTACACCGACGCGGCCGCCAAGAGCCGGAAGACCGTGGCGGCCGGCCAGGCCGAGCAGGCCCTGCGCAAGACCATCGCCACGAAGTACCCCGAGCTGCACGACATCGAGACCAAGGCCCGCCGGTCGCACATCGTCGCGCAGAAGCGCGCGGCCGCCGAACAGTCCCGGGCCCGGGCTCAGGAGTCGGCTGGCTATCACCGTCAGCCACCTTCTCAGGGCCTTGGAGGGCCCTCCCTGCCCGGCCGGTAGTCCTGTTAGGTCCAACGGCTCCAACGGGGCGTGAGCAGGCATGGAGAAGGCCCCCGGCGGCGCTCTGGGAGGAGTGGTCCGCCGGGGGCCTACGTGCGCGGAGGGTCAGGACGGCAGGAAGTTCTTCTGCCACTCCAGCGACGGCATCGACAGCGCGGCGTCGGCCAGCGCCTTCGCCGACGGGGTCTTCAGCGCCGCCAGGCTGGTGTCGATCCAGTTCTGGGTGAGGCTGTAGCCCTGCTCCCGGTACTCGACGGCCTGCACCAGGCACTCCAGCTTGTCCGCGTCGCGGGCGACGACCGCCTCCGGGGTCTCGCCGGCCTCGTACTCGTCGACCGCGCCCTGCACACCCTCGCGGACCGCCGGGTGGGCGTTGGCGACCTGGTCGGCGGTCACCTCGCCGTTCGGCGCCGCCCGCAGGTACTTGCGGCCGATGTGCGGGATGTCCCCGACCCGGGTCTCCTGGGAGTCGTGGAAGAGGCACATCAGCGCCACCCGCGAGGCGTTGACGCCTTCTATCATGGCGAGCACCGAGCCGATCACCCCGACCCGGAAGCTGTGCTCGGCGACGGACTCCGGGGCCTTGTTGCCGGTGGAGGTGGGTCACCCGCGCGTACTTCAAGCTGGAACAGGAGCAGGTCCAGGCGCAAGCCCGGCGGGACCAGATCATCGAGCGCATGCTCGCAGTCCAGCAGCGTCAGCGGGAGGCGAAGCAGGCGGCCGAACAGGAGCATCTCGCCGCGATCGAGGCCCTGCTCCAGTGGCAGAAGGCGCTGGTGAAGCCGGTGGTGGAGTTCGTCTTCCACGAGGCCGGCTCCTACCCCAAGGTCGCCGAGAGCGGCACCCCCGAGTACGCGATGGGCGTGCCCGTGTATGTGAACGGCAAGCCGTACGCGGTCATCTGCCCCGTAGCCAGCCGGATTCCGGCACTGCGCAACCGCCTCGTCCCGCTCGTTCTCTTCGCCGCCTCCGAGAAGGAGCGCAACCGCATCGCCGCCCAGGCCGCCCCGGGACAGCGTGTCGAAGTCATCACGGTCGAACTGCCGCCTGTGCCATCTGTAGCCCCGCCTCGTCGGCCGCGAAGCGGCATCACCGTCGAACAGGCGGTGAGCCGGATGCTCGGCCTCGACCGGTTGTGATCCGCCGCCGCGCCCTCCACTAGACCGTGGTGGCGGAGAACGGACCCGGTGTCCCTTCTCCGCGGTGGTCCGTGGAGGGGTGCCACGGCCCACCGCGGGGCACGCCGCGTCTCAGCGCACGTCGCCGTACGCGGCCTCCCGCAGAGCCCGCAGGATCAGCCGGAACTCGTCGTCGTCGACGGCTTGGACGACCGAGCCGAGCTGCACCGCGCAGCGCCTCACCAGCGAGGCGGCGACCTCCAGCATGGCCATCTCACTGTGCGACGACCTCAAGACCCAGGGCCGGTCGAGCATCAGCAGCCCGATCGAGTCCCAATCCACCGAGGGGTGCGTGCCGCTGCGGTCGATGACCGGCTTGTCGGCGGCCGCCGACCACTCCGCCTCGTTCTCCAGCAGGCGCCGCAGCCAGTACCCGTCCCGGTACGCGCCGAGCAACCGGGTCGCCGCCCGCATCCCCTCGTTGCCCACGCCCTGCAGCAGCTCCTCGGCGAGCTGCTCGCCCGTCCTGCCGTCCGCGACCGTCGTCACCGCTATCTCCGTTCCGTCGGCGTCCAGGGCCGCGAAGACCGGCCCCGCCTCACTGTGCGCGGCCGCCGACTCGCGGCCGCGTCGCACACGCCGGGCGATCCCCCGTACGACCTCCTTCACGAACAGGCGCACCAACGGGTTTTCCGCCAGCTCCCGCACGGTGTGGCCCCGCGCACCGACCCCACTGCACCCGCCCGGCGTCGATCTATGCGCAGGCTCCTGGCCATGGTTGATCCCGCCGGGATCAACCATGGCCAGGAACACGACCTTGTTCATCTGTTTTCGAGACGCCTAGAAATTTTCATTCCCGCAGGTAGACACCGGGTTTGACTAGCGATCAGTAGCTTTAACAAGCACATAAGTTGTGGTCACCCGGGTCTGAGCTGTTACCCCTCACCTCTATGCTGGAGGGCGTTCCTTCGCGGCGTCTGCCACGTACTTCACCAGCCGGTGAAGGCCCGGCAGCCCTGCCGGGCTACTTCGGCGCCACGGAGGAACATGTGGATGGCAAGACACCTGTCGATAGCGGAGGCGATCAGGAGGAGCAGGAGGCCGCCGAGCGGCGTCGCGAACGACGCAAGCTCGTAGTGCAACTCCTGGTCGACTGGTCACCCGTACTCGCGGGACTCGCCAACCTCGTGGTGCAGCACTTCTCCTGATCAAGGAGCGGTGAGTGTTGGTCGTAGCGTCGGGGACAGCAGCAAGCCCGGCCGAATCTCACACGACCGGGCTCGCTGGCTGTGACGCGGACAGAGGGCCCTTGACCTGGGATGCAGCCCGGAGAAGGGGCCCTCTGCAACAAGTTTTATGTGTCATCCGCGCAGATTGATCGTACGGGAAATAGCGCCTCGGTCTATAACCTGGGCTCCTAGACACGCGTTTACCTGCGCCGACCTCGACAGCGCTGACTCGGCTCGCGCGGCGCCGCATCTCTGCCTCCGATCCCGCTCCCAGATGGCCACCGTCGCCGGTCGCGACGACACGCTGCCCGTGCTCACCGGTGTGCGCAGCGCCGCTGACCGGCCAGGTGGATAACGCGCGGCTCACGCCCGTTGCCACCCGGCATCGGTTCGTTGCACGCGACGGGGGGCCGGAGCCACTGGCATTGGCTCCGGCCCCCGTCAGGGCGGGTGAGGACGGTCAGTTGGTGTCCTCGTGCGGTTCGAGCAGCGCGAAGTACGTCTCACGCTGCTGCTCGGTCAGCTCGCCGTCGAGCGAGAGCGCCGACCGCAGCGCGCTCAGGGTGTCCGCCGCCGGCGCCTTCCACGTCTTGTGTGCCTGCCACTGGATCTCCCCGATGGTGGCGTACGCCTCGGCGGGGAAGCACCGGATGTACCAGTCCAGCGTCTTGGCCACCGACGGCGTCAGGTTGAGGTGCCACCAATGCGCCGGCCCGTCACCCTCCTCGTCCGCGTCATCGCCGACCATGTCGAGGGACTCGGCGAAGTCGTGCAGCACCGCGGCCCGCACGGTCCGTCCCAGATGGTCGGTGGGGACGATCTCGTCGAGACTGGCCGCCACCGACCAGGCCAGCGCGTCCGCGACCTCAGCGACGGACTCCTTGTTGCGCTGGCGCAGCACCCACCGCTTGCGCACGTCGGGCCGGTCGAACAGCGTGTGGTGGAAGTCGACGGCGAACCGGTCGCGGACCTCGACCGCGCCGGGGGAGAGGCTGTCGGGGTCGCCGGCGGACATGGCGGACTTGACTCCCTGATAGGAGCGCTGGCGGGACTCCACCCAGTCTTCCGCCACGGCCCGGGCCCACTGGTCGCGGCCGCCGACGACGGCCTGCGGCAGCGGCACCTCGGAGTTGCCGCGCGAGATGTAGGCGCGCAGCGTCGAGGCGGTGATGCCGCCGAGTTCCGCCAGCTCCGGGGCGCCGATCAGCTGCGCGCCGGTCAGTTCGGGGCTGGAGACGTCGACGACGCACCGATCCAGCGGCAGGGCGCCGTCCTGCTCCTGGTGGCGGGCGGCCCACAGCGCCAGGTGGTCGGGCCAGTTGTCCGGCCGCGCGGCGTCCGGGTCGAAGGTGGCTACCTTGCCGACGTAGGCCTTGGCCGGGTCGGCGCGGCCGTCGAGCATGTCGGCGGCGGTGACGGTGACGGCCATGCGGGCCTTGCGCCGCTCGTAGTCCTCCTCGACCGGGTTCCAGACCTGCCCGGGCCGGTACCACGTCTCGCCGTTCCACCAGTAGCCGCCGGCGCGGAACAGCAGCTGCTCGCCGTCCCAGTCCATGTGCAGGGCGGAGGTGTCGCCGTCGCGCAGCAGCAGCACGGTCCGGCCGTGCTCGGGGTGGTGGCGTACCGCCCAGCCGAGCGTGTGGTCGAGCGGGTCGGTGGTGAACGCGCGCCAGCCGCCGTCGGCGCGGTTCTTGTCGAAGCGGCCCCACATGCCCGGGCCCCTGTTGCGGCCCACGGCCTCGATGGCGTCGGGGCCCTCGTCGAGCGGGAGGTGGGAGTCGTCGACGAAGGGCAGGCCCGGCACCGGGTGATCGGTGCGCAGGCCGTTGGCGAGCGGAACGACGTGACTCAAGACTGATTCCTCGTTTCCCTTCGGGTGCTGCACGATTTATGCATCACTGAACCTGTCTCCCTTATACATGTGCGCCAACCGTCTTCGTGCAGCCATTTCCGGCCATCTTCACCGCGCCCGTCCGCGATCCGCGGACGGAGGTGATCGCGTCGGATACCTGCGGAGGGTTATCCGACGCGATCGGCGGTGACTCTCTGGATCCGGCGAAGGGTCAGCTGGGTGGCTCGTCCGATTCGATCGCGCTGGGAGGTGTCCGGCACGCTTGCTGCCGGGTGCGGATGCGCTGCCATCCGGTGGTGCCGGCCAGCAGCACCAGCCCGGCGATGACATTGCCGACCACGTCGTGAAGGACGAAGTCGTACAGTGCTGCCAGCACAGTGGTCTTGGTCATCGCCGCACACCCGCTTGCCGTGCCTGCTGGGCGCGCCGCTGAAGGGCTGCGGCCATACGATCGTCCGCGCCGGGCTCCGGGTGATGGCCCGTGAGGTCGCGGTACTCCTTGCGGAGGAGTTGCCTGCGTTCCCGCAGGTGCCGGTGGATCCGATAGATCCGGTCGGTGACCATCTTGGCGGTGATGCCGAGCGTCTCGCCGATCTCGGCGTAGCTGTACCCCTCGTAGACCATGCGGAGCATGTGGCGCTTGTGCTCCGGCAGGGACGCCAAAAAGTCGTTCAGCCAGGCGTTCACGAGCACGGACTCGTCCTCGAATGGGGAGTTGCCGGTCCACCAGGGCGACAGGTCCACGGTCCAGTCGTCCATCACGCCCAGTTCCGCGAGCCGGCGGTCGTGCTGACGGCACCACTTCCGGTAGTGACGCGGGAAGGACTGCAGGACCCCGCGGGTGAAGTAGGTGCGCAGGCTGGCGGCCGAGGGGCGCCGGCCTCCGGTGGGCTCAGGGCTCTCCGGCTCCCACTGCGGATTCCATCCGCCTTCGCGCAGCGCGTGCTTGACGAAGGCAGGCCAGGCGCCGCTGACCGCGGTGAGCACGAGGTCGATGCGCTCCTGCGGGTCGGTGCGCAGGACGTCCCCGTGACGGGAGTCGATGTCGAACTCCGCGTGGGCAGGTGCCGATGCCCGGACGCGCTCCACGATCTTTCGGTTAGAGCACCAGGAGTTCAACGTGACTGTGGCGTATGCCCACAGCTGCTCTTGTGTCAGCTGCATCTCCGAGCTGCGGAACTCGGCCCGGCGCAACCGCTCGACGAGCGCGGCGTCCTCGGCGCGCTGCCGCTCCGCCCGGGCCCTCGGGTCCTCGTCCGGAATCATGCCGATTCGCATGGAATCAGCCCTCTTGAGCTGTTCGATCATTCGCTGTGGTGTCATGAGCCCCACCCCCTGTCGTATCGCGTGTCCTTCGGCACGACGTAGCGGGGGATGGAAAAAACATCGCGCGTGATGCGCAGAAAACTTTGGGACCGGTTCATGTGGTCGCAGCGGCGGCCCGTCCGGCGAGTTCTGGCTCTTGATAATGTTCCTTCTCTAGAGCCAGAACTGAGGGAGGGGCAATGAGGAACGAGACCGCCGAACAGAACCGCTACCAGCGCGCACTCAGCGCGCAGACCAGTGCGAGCCGGGACCCGTCCACCAGCGGACAGGCTGGCTTCTGGGAGTTCAACGCCAAGGTGCTGCGAGAGCACCCGCCGGCCGACGGGCCCGAGCCCGCGTGCCAGGGGTGCGGGGAGCCCTGGCCCTGCGGAAGGGCCGAGACCGCCATGCAGCAGGTCGGTGTACGCGCGTGAGCGGCGGGACGGCCGGCCAGCTCGCCATCGTTGCGGCCGCCGGCGTCGTGGAGGCGGAGCTGGTGGACGACGAGACGGCCAGTGCCTCCGTCGTCGTCCACACGGACCGAGACCGGCGCCTCTCCCCCGAGACCGTCGCCGCCATCGAGGCGAGCGTCGCCGACTCCACCCGCCGGGCCTACCGTACGGACCGCGCCGCGTTCGCCGCTTGGTGCGCCCAGGAGGGCCGGACAACCGTTCCCGCGTCCGCTGAGACGATGGCGGAGTGGGTCCGGCATCTGACCGTCACGCCTCGGCCCCGCACGAACCGCCCGGCCGGACCGTCGACCATCGAGCGCGCCATGTCCGCCGTGACGTCCTGGCACGAGGAGCAGGGCTGGCCGAAGCCGAACATGCGCGGCGCCCGGGCCGTCCTCAACGCCTACAAGGACCGGCTGGCACAGGAGAAGGCGGAGGCCGCGCAGGCCCGGCAGGCGACCGCGGCTCTCCCGCCTCAGATCCGCGTCATGCTCGCCAGGCTCGACCGGACAACACTCGCCGGGATGCGCAACGCCGCCCTGGTCCTGCTTGGCTTCGCCACGGCGGCCCGCGTATCCGAGCTGGTCGCGCTCGACATCGCCACGGTGACCGAGGCGGAGCACGGCTACGACGTGACGCTGTACCGCAAGAAGGCCCGCAAGCACACGCTGAACCCGATCCTGTACGGCACCGACCCGGTCACCTGCCCCGTCCGGGCCCTGCGCGCCTACCTTGCCGCCCTGAAGGCCGCTGGGCGCACCGACGGCCCGCTGTTCGTCCGGGTAGACCGGTGGGACCGCATCGCCCCGCCGATGACCCGGCGCGGCCGCACCATTGGGGACCCGGCCGGGCGGATGACGGCGGAAGCCGCCGCTGAGGTGATCGATCGCCTGGCCGTGGCCGCCGGCCTCTCCGGTGACTGGTCCGGGCACTCCCTGCGCCGTGGCTTCGCCACCGCCGCCCGGGCCGCCGGGCATGACCCGCTGGAGATCGCCCGCGCGGGCGGGTGGGTCGACGGCTCCCGCGTCCTGGCCCGCTACATGGACGACGTGGACCGCGTAAAGAACTCGCCGCTGGTCGGGATCGGCCTGTGACCGCCCGCGCGGGTATCCCCGCCTGCTGGTCCTGGTCGCCCGAGCTGCCGACCGAGGATGACGCCCGCCGCCGCTTCTGGGAGGGCCTGGGCGACGTGAGCGGGTACAGCGCGAGCACGCTGGAACTGCTGGAGCGGGCGGCGGACCTGACCTGCGACGCCGACGAGGAGCGGCTGAGGGTCTGGCAGGCGGGCCGCTGCGCCATCTGCGGCGAGACGGACCGCCGCATGTACTGCGACCACGACCACGCCACAGGCCTCGTGCGCGGGTGGCTGTGCGTCTCGTGCAACACCCGTGAGGGCGTCGCCGTGGGCCCGGCCGGGACGCTGTTCGCCGCCTACCGCGAGCGGCCGCCCACGGCGATCCTCGGGCTCCGCATCCGCTACCGCGACCCGCTCACCCGCCGGTACGCCGCCTCCGAGCCGCCCAGGGGCGACGGGTGGGACGTCACCGCTGACCTCACCAGACAACGCCCGGAGGAGACCAGCAGTGCGCATTGACCCGCGTCTCGTGGCGAACAACGCCACCGCCGACGAGCGGGACCCGAACGAGGTCACAGGCCGTCGATGTTGGCACCCACCCAGCTTTCACGCAGGTATCCGTAGACGGCTTGTTCCGGCACACGGAAGTACCGGCCGTCGCGGATGGCCGGTAGATGCCCGGAGTGGACCAACCGGTAGACCGTCATCTTGGAGACACCCATGATGCTGGCGACTTCGGCCACCGTCAGGAAGACGACTTCCTCATTTAGCGGCCGCTCTCCGCGGCGCCCGGGAGCGGAGCTCTCGCGGCTGGGCCGGGCCGAGGTGTTGAGGGGTGCACTGGAAGGGACTTGTGGCTGTTCCTGGTCCGACGTCTCACGACTGGCCCGCTCGCGCAGGGAGGCCAGCCGGGCGCGGGCGTCGTTCTCATCTCTCCACAGTTCGGAGACGGCAGTCGCCGTAGCGTGCAGATGGCGCTCGAAGCTCATCGTTCACCTCCGCTGACGTCTGCAAGAACAGTTCCCAGGGCGGCACGGCCGAGACGGAGACAGGTCTTCACGGTGTTCACAGACACTCCCATGACGCCCGCGATCTCATCGTTCGGTAGGTCGAGTTGCCAGCGCAGCGCGATCGCGGTGCGCTGTCGGTCAGGCAGTTTGCGCACCGTCTCAAGGAGGACCAGCTCCCTCTCCCTCAGTCCAAGGTCGTCCGGCCCCTCGCTGTGCGGCAGTTCGCCGGGGTCCGTGCTCAGACCATGCCGTTGTCGGGAGGCCTGCACGCGCTGCAGCCGCTGGCCGGCCACCTTGAACAGCCACGCCTCCGGCTTCTCCAGGCGGTTGACGGTGTCCCAGTAGGTGAGTGCGGCCAGCATCGTCTCCTGGGCCGCATCGTCGATGACGGCGTGGTCCCCCTCAAGCCACAGCAGATAGCGCCTGACCTGCGGTTCCCAGCGAAGGAAGAACTGGTCGAAGTCGTCTGCACGAGCCGTGGATTCCCCTGGCTGGGTCATGGGCTGCCCCCCTCCTGCCACCCGGGTCAACGCGTCCGACTGGGAGCACCAGCGGGTTCCCCGATGACCGCCCGCCGTCCGTGGGCGACATCTTCCACCTGAAACCGGCGGTCCGGCAGCTTGCGCAACAACACCGAGAGGGTGGCGCGCCGCTCGCGCTCCATACCGCTGGCAGTCCGACCGCGGGCCAGTTCGTGGAGCACATCCCACAGCCCCGCCCCGTTCTTCCGGGGCCGCAAGATCAGACCAAGCAGGACGACCGCCACTGACCCGCCCGCCGCGTTCAACACCTCCGGACCCACCAGCACTCCATTCGTGACAGGTCGAAACCCAGCGCCCCGACTCTGCCCACTACAGGCATCGCGGGGCGGGAAAGGGTGAACGCCGCAGGAGATATCCGGTGTGGCGCTGGTCACGTTCCACACCTGGGCAAGGACGCGCTGAGAGCCGATTCAACCCTTCCCGTACCGCTACGGCCAGGTGTCGCCTTGACATCCTCCCTGGTCAGCAACGTCCTAGCGGACCTTCGTCGTCACTACTCTCCATCTGTCAGAAGAGCGCGCCGGGCGCCGGCTCCGGTTCCGGGATGGTGAAGGCCAGCTGTCCCTGCTCGGGCCGCTCGGGGACCTTGCGTGACTGCCTCGGCCGCCACCGATCACGGTCCAGGGCCATATCGGTACGTTTCACTTCCACCGCGACTCGCTGGAGCATGCCGTTGCTCGTCACGTACATGTGGCCGTCGGCCCCATGGGGATCCCGGAGGTTCCGTATGTACCTCCGCTCATCCAAACCGGGCGGCTCCGCGTACTCCCCCAGCGCCACCAGGGCACGCACGGTGGCTGACCCGGGCACATACTGAGCAGTGGCGGTACTCAGGGTGGAGAGGTCGTCCTGCTTCTCGTGCCGCCACGCGCGTGTCCAGGCAGCCTCCCAGTCCGGCCATTCCAGCTCCGGCACCTCGCAGGCCCTCAGATACGCCTGGAACTGCTGAAGGCCGTGTGGCATCGCCTGCTTGTTCACGATGCGGTGCGCACTGCTGCGCGGCAGGGCGCCGTAGCCGCCGGCTCGCTGCTCCATGGTGCGATACGGCGGCGAGCCAGCCTTCCGGTACAGCTCCACCAGGGCCGCGCCCAGATCGACGAAGTCGCGGACGAACTCCGGACGCGGAGCGGGCCGGTCCCGGCCAGCCCGCGTAAGGCGGGTCGCCTCATACCGGGCCCGCTTCCACAGAAGTCGTGCTTCCTCGGGTGAGGCGTCGCACGCCCGGGCGTAGTTCAGCACGGTCGGCAGCTTCGGAACGGTCTCCCCGGACGCGGCCCGCTGCAGCGTCGTGGCGTGGCAGCCGGCCCGCACCGACAGGGCCCGGTAGCCCTGCCGGGTGCGCCTCCGCTGTTCGCGCAACCACTCCTGCAGCTCGCGCAGCGCCTTATTGCTCGTGGTGAGCGGTCTCTCGGGACGGCACATGCACCATCACCTCACGCAGCCGGGGCCAGCAGGGCGCGCAGAGCGGCGCGCAGGCCCCGGGTGGTCGTCCCGGTGACCAAAGCGACCAGGAGGACGGCGATCAGACCGGCGCCGAGAAGGAGCTGCAGCACGACGGGCAGCGCCATGCCGGCGAAGGTGACCAGGGCGGCGGCCATGGTGATGACCACGATGATGACGACGGCCTCGGCACCGCCGAGGCGCCGCTGGGGCGGGGTTCCGCTCTCCACACAGGAAACGGCGAAACGGGGCTTGGGCACAAGGGCCTCCCTGCTGTTCGGGTCCGGCGACCCGCGGCCGCCGGACACCTGCCACTGACTCCAACTAGGCGCATCACAGGGGCGGTTGCAGCCGCCCGCAGCGGTGGTGCGTGGACAAGATGGTGGCAGCCGCAAGAGGCTGGAAGCCCCTCTCCCCGGTCCTTCGACGGGGTTTGATGCACCGGCGCCCCAACGCATCTATAGATGCGTGACTGCGAAAACTGCGACGCAGAGTCAGCGTTCCGCCCCATGCGCAACGGTGACCTGCGGGTCCGCCGTCGCCACCAAGATCGCAGAAGGTGTCAGTCCCTCGTGGTAGTGAACGAGTTGATGCATCCATGCCCCAATCGGGCTTGCATCAGATTCGAGGCACTGCGACGATCCGCGCACTTGGGCTTGCACCGACTGGGGCGGGCCCTGCCCTGATTGCTGCTGACTCCAACCAAAGTCGAACAGGGACCTTACGGCCTCGCGTTGCAGCGCGACGCCGCCGGGAGCCGGTACCGCCTCTGGTACCGGCTCTCTGTCTGAGGTGGGAGCACGTGTCGGTACGTGGCTGGAGCGAGCGCGGTCGGCTGTGACGCCGCCCGTACGATGACCGCGTGACAGCACGCCGCACCCTTGGCTCCGGTCCCCAGGCCGCGCACACCATCCGTGCCGCCCAAGCCGACCTGATCGACGCCCTGCCCGGCTTCCACCTTCCGGACGTTGCCGAGCTGCGCGCTCGGGGAGTACTCGGAGGCTCTGCGGCGACGGCCCTGTCCCCGCGGCGGACCCTCGGAGCCGGCGGCCGTGCCGACGAGGAGCCTCCCGCCTGACCTGGCTTACCGGTTGGTTTCGATCCCGCTCCCCCGGCACCGTCCGACGCGGTCAGCGCTTCCGTGATGCGGATGCGTGCGCGCCGGACGGCACCGGGGCCGTGCCCCTGGCCTGGACAAGTTCCGAATTCTCGACCGGAAATGAGGCGGCGCCAGTCACCGTCCGGGTCGGGGCGGTGTTGCCGGCGTCGAGCTGGAGAGGTGAAGCAGCTGTCGTACGTCTCCAGCTAGATCAGGCGGTAGAGGACTGGACGGGGGCGGGGAGCTCGGTGCCGGGGGCGGTCCCGGCGAGTGCGAGCTCGAGGCGTTCAGCGAGGCCAGCGAGTCCGGCGGACTCGGCGCGGTCGCGTTCGTCGTGGAGCCCCTGGGCAGTGAACTCGTCGAGGACCTGGGCGAAGCTCTTGGCGTTCGGCCCGTAGTGCTCGGGGAAGAAGCGGGCGAGCCACCAGGCGGCCGCCCGCCAGTCCGGGCGCAGGTAGCGCACCTGCCGTTCCTCGACGTCCAGGCCGGTGACGGGGTCGGTGTAGGCGCGCACGCGTTCCTCCAGGACCAGGCTCCCGGCACCGGCCTGCAGCACGCGGGCGAGGGCGCGGGTGGCCATCTGCGCCCGGGCGAGTTCCACCCGCCGGTACAGGTCCACGAACGCGTCCTCGCGCGGGTCGGCGGGTTGCCCGTTCTCGCGGGCCTCGGCGGCGGCGCGGCCGCAGGCGATCCACCGGGCGAGGGTGGCCCGGGACACCCCTGCGGCCTCGGCGGCCAGGACCGTGTTGGCCCCGACGGCGAAGGCCCTGACGATAGCGTCGACACGCTCCGGGGTCAGCAGGCAGGGGCGGCCGGGGCGGCGGTTGCTCGATCTCATGACGGCAGACCGTACGGACGCCGCTGGCTACCGTCGCGGCCTTATCGCGCGTTGTGCGACAGACCCACGCGTGCGCGTGCGCGAGGTCTCACGAGGGACGCGGGCCGGTTCCTGCTGGTCAACGGCGCAGCCGGTCGGTCCTGTTGGACCCAACGGGGTCAACCCTGTTAGGGGTAGCGGCCTGGCCTGCGGTTTTCCCTCGGTCGAGCAGACCGGGGCGCGGTGCACGTACGGGCCGTGGAGACGATACGGTCTGGCGGTGACGACAGCACGGGGAGAGGCCCGGATGAGGAGAGAGACATGGTCCAGGTAACGCTGGAACCGCTGAAGATCCCGGAGCGGCTGCTGATGCCCACGGTCTTCGAGCGGGCGTGGACGGAGCCGGCCAACCGGCTCAAGCCGCGGATCCTGCTCCCCGCCGCCTTCACGCGCCCGGCCCCGATCCTGCCCGGCGAGCACCGGGTGTTCATGGTCTTCAACCGCAAGGGCGGGGCGGGCAAGACGACCACCACGCTGGAGCTGGCCTGCGCCTGGGCGGCGATGGGCTACACCGTGCGCGTGATCGACGCGGACCCGCAGGACGCGGGCCTGTCCGGCTGGCTGGAGCCGATCTTCCCCGAGGGCCTGGCCGTCGACAACCGCATGACGCTCAAGGACGTGCTGTACGAGAAGGTCGGCCTGGACGAGGCGACCTACTACACGCGGTACAAGAACATCTACATCGTCCCCAGCTTCGAGGACTGCGCGGTCGCCGAGTACGACCCGGCCGTCTCCGGGGAGCGCACCCTGCGCCGTGCGATCAAGCGTTCCGAGGCGCCGGTCGACATCACCATCGTCGACTGCCCGCCCAAGATCGGAAAGCTCTCCACCTTCACTCTCGCCATCGGCGGCAAGGTGATCGTGCCGAGCCAGGTCAGCGCGCTGGACGCCAAGTCCAACAAGTCCCTGCGGAAGACGATCACCGACGCGCAGGACGAGTACGACGTCGAGGTCGTGGCCGCGGTCCTTACCGCCTGGGACGTCACGAACATCGCCAAGGACGTCGGGAACGAGATGGCCGAGCACTACCCGGGCGCGCTGGTGTGTCCGGTGCGCAAGACGGTGGACGCGAAGTCCGCGCCGGGCGAGAACAAGGCCATCCGCGAGTTCAGCAGGCGCTCGACCACCACGCGCGACTTCGACCAGGTCGGTCGGATGTTGGTGGCGCCGCGAGAGGAAGCAGCAGCATGAGCAACGGACTGCCGTTCGGCAAGGGGAGCATCCTCGGCAAGGAGCTGGGCGACAAGGCGCCGCAGGCGGCGCCGGGCGCCAAGGAGAAGGTGCCGGCGTACGTGACCCCGGACACGATGAACCGGCTGCGCAACACGGTGGTCGCACTCCAGCGGCTTTCCCTGGACGACGAAGACGTCGACGAGCCCATCTCGCTGTCCGCGTACGTGGAGGCCGCCATCCTCGCGCGGATCCGCCGCGACGAGCGCGAGCACAACAACGGCAACCCGTTCCCACAGCGCCGCCAGAAGAACCTCAAGACCGGCCCGCCGGTCACCAAGTAGCTCCCGGCCTCCCGGCCGCGACGACGGGCTCCGCCGGCCTCCGGCGGGGCCCGTCGTGCGTCCGCATGTCAGCGACGGTTGAGCCTGTTGGTTCTAATGAGTCTGATCCGGCGTTCGGTCCGTGCGGCTGTCCGGACGTGGCTACCGTGCCCAGAGTGATGAACCGACCCGACATCCTGGAGGAGCTGCCCGAGCTCCAGGAGGCCGTGGACGCCGTGTGCGAGCAGGCGCCCTCCGAGGCCCGCCGGCGGCAGATCCGTGCCCACGCCCGTGAGCTGGTCCGCGCCCTCAAGCACCCCGAGCACCCGCTGACCGTCGCCGACGACCTGGCCGACATCCTCGCCCGCGATTCGCTGCAGGAGTACGAGCGCCTGGCCCTGGTCGGCGAGCTGCGCGACCGGGGAGCCAAGCGCCCCACCAGCGAGGCGACGGCGATGGTGCGCTCCGGGGTGATGGTGCTCCTGCAGCGCGAGCTGGGCCTGGAGGTCTTCCACCTGCGCCAGCTGGAACAGCTCCCCGGCAAGGAGCCCGTCGACGTCGTCCGGCGCGAGCGGCTGCGGGCCAGCCTGCAGACCCTCTCCGACACCATCGGCACGCGCACCCGCTGGACCGTCGACGGCGGCCTGCTCACCCGGGGCTACCCGCTGTGGGTCCGGATGCTCGCCATGTCCTCGGTCGTGCTGGACACCGGGTGCCGGGTCGGCGAGCTGTGCGCGCTGCGCCTGGAGGACCTCTCCCCCGCCCTGGACGAGGTCCGCATCACCCGGCGCCCGCAGAACGCCCGCCCGAACACCCCGGTGTCCGTCGAGGTCTACCCGCTGCGCCGCTCGACCCGGGCCGCCCTGCAGCGCTGGTTCCTGGTGCGCCGCCTGCTGATGAGCGAGGTCACCGGCAGCGCGGACGCGCTGTGGGTCTCGGTACGCGGCAACCACTCCGGCACTGTCGACGAGGAGACCGGCCCGCAGCATCGGCCAGCCGGTACCACCCTGCAGCCGCGCGGCGCCGGACGGGCGTACGCCGCGGCGGTCGCCAAGGTGAACGCCGAACTCGCCGGTACCGAGGGCTGGAGCCCGCTCCCGGAGCGCATGGAGCAGCTGCGCCGCGGCGTCGCCGCCCCCGAGCTCCACCTCGTGCCGCCGCGTCCCGACGCGGAGAAGGCCGCCGAACTCATGGGCCGCCTGGAGAAGGCCGGCCGCCAGCTCGCCGCCCTGCCCGACGCTCGGGCCACCGCGACCACCGGCCGCGCAGCGCGCGACGAGGCCCGGTATGTCCTGCGCGAGGCGTGGCGGCTCGGCATCGAGCACCAGGTGCAGCTCGACGTGCTGTCCGCCTCCGGCCTGCTCGCCTACGACACTCCGCGCGCCGGGTGGGAGCCCGAACTACTGCGGGCCCTGGACCGCGCGGCCCGCCTCAAGCCCCTTTAGTGCCTAAGTCGATCACGGTCCGAACGTACCAGTGGCCGCAGCCCGGGCTCGAGGTGGCGTGCGTGCCCAACTCCCGGCCGTCCAGGGGGCATCCATGAGGGCGACCGGGGAGACACGCGGCGGCCGCGGATTCGCTAGCATGGGGCTAGCTACCGCTGGCGTCTCAGCGGACTCGGGAGTTCGATTCGGCCCGAGAGCCAAAAAAAATCCCTTTCGGTAACTAACGGGTCACGAAGTGCCCCCTTGGTTGTGAGCGGGATTGGTTCTCGGCACACCGAAGCGGTCTGCGCTCCCCCTCGATCTGTCTAAGGGGTCGAGAACCACAAAAAAAACGCCGCTAGATGTGATGAGAGTCACCACTAGGCGATTCGGGCCCAGGTGCTCGTCTCTCTGCTAGCGGCTCGGTTCTCGACTCGAAAGCGGTCCTCCGATGCCGTCCCTGCCGTCCCTCCCACCTGGCACAACCAAGGCGCTCCTCGTCGCCGTCCGCATGCTCCCGCTGCTCGTGATCGTCTGTCTGTCCGCCCCGGCCTGGGTGCTCTGGCCGTTCCTCTCCGCACCCCGGCAACAGGTGGTGCTGGAGATGGTCAAGGCGCTGGGGACCTGGGTTGGCGTCGCCAACGAGCCGACGGGCAAGGAGGAGAAGCCCGAACTCCCGCCGCCGGACAAGGAGAAACCCCGGCGCCCGCTCGCCCGTAAAGCGAAGGGAGCCGGGGCCAAGTCCTCTGTGGCGGTCACGCCGTCGCGTCAACGTCTCCCTGGCGGAGGGGCGCAGCAGGCACAGCGCCGTCGGCGTGCTTGAGTGTCATACGTGCGGTGACCAGGTGGCGGCGGGGGCAGGGGTGGGCACCCATCTGCCAGGAAATCATGCCCTGACCTGAGCATTCACGAGTGCACGTTCAGGGACACAGGCGAGGCCACAGGGCGGGCCACAGCGGTATGAACATGACCGGAACGGCCTTATGTGGCCCCCCGCAGGGGCCACCATGGGGCGGTACCGCTCGCCGACCGCAGGAGAACCGCGCCTGTGATCCGTGTCCACCACCGGCTCAAGGGCGGCGCTATGCAGCTCGGCGCCACCGGCCCCGGCCTGCCCGGCCCGTTCGGCGTCTGGCCCGCCGATGACCACCAGGACGACGAGGACCAAGGCCACGAGCCCGCCGACCGGGCGGAGGAGACGAGGAACGCATGACCGAGGACCGCGGTGCCGCCGGCCCGTACATCGAGTACGACGGGCTGCCCGTCCTGCACGGCTCGGAGGTGAAGCTGCCGCTGATCCACCCGTACGCCCCGGTGGAGGCCGGGCGCTACGTCACGCCCGGCGGCGGGCGGCTGACCATCCGGAAGGCCGAGAAGAACGCCGCCCATCTGCGGATCACGCTGGATCACCTCGGCTGCCCCGCGCAGTGCACCCCGGAGAAGGACGCCGCCTTCCGGCGGCTCGCCCTGGCCGTCGAGGGCTACTGCGTCCATGCCGGGTGCCGCCACCGTGCCGCATTCTCGGACGGGGTGCTGCGCTGCTTCGAGGTGCGCAATGGCGCCGTCACGCTCGCCGCGTTCGTGCGCGCTGTGCTCGCGATCGAGCTGGGAGACCTTATCCCTGCCGGTCGGATCATCGAGGAGTCCGAAGCGCGGTTCGGGCCCGTCCGCCGCTCCGAAGGGCTCGACGATGAAGGGCAGGCAGAGGCCGTTTAGACCCATTGGGCCCAACGGGTCTGACCATCGCTCGGAGTGGAGGGAACCCCTAATCAAGGGGCGGGTCGGACCTGTTAGACCTAACGCTCCTAATCCGTCAGGCCGTGGCGGGCGGCGTGCAGTTCCTGCAGCAGCGCCTGGACCTCGTCGCGGGCGGCGGGCGCCGCGGTGCCGGCGGGCGGGTCGGCGCCGTAGGAGTCGAGGATCAGGCGCAGCGCGCGCAGTCGGGCGGCGAGGCCGGGCCCGTCGAGCTCGCGGTGCGGTCAACGCCCTAGCCCGGGGCGGACCGATCCCAGCTACGGTGGACGCCCATGAACGCCTACGACCGGGCCGTGCAACGCGCCCTCGCCGCCACCGGCCACACCCACCTCACCACCGGTCAGCTCATCGCGCTCCTCGACCGCACCGAGGAAGCCACCCCGCACGCACAACACCTTCAACGTCTCCACCCCGGACACGCCACCACCCGCAACCGCCTGCACGCCGCCGGCATGACCTGCGCACAGATCGGTCTCCAAGAGGACGGCGACCCGGAGTTCCTCGACGCGCTGCTGGAGGAGCTCGCCCACACATAAGCCCGGCAACAGCCCATCGTGGCCCGGCCATCACGCTGGATCCCGGAGGGCCGGGAAAACACCTGATCACGCCCTGTCAGACCTGTTGGAACCAACGGCCCTAACCGGTGTGGCCGTGACGGGCGGCGTGCAGTTCCTCCAGCAGCGCCAGGACCTCGTCGCGGGCGGCGACCGCCGCGGTGCCGGCGGGCAGGGCATCCAGGACTTTAAGATCATCCCCTTGGCCCTTCGGCGCTCACCCCGGACTGGGCCGAGGCCGTCCTGAGCCTGATCGGCCCGCGTTCGGCGAGCGCCTGGTGCACCTGATCCTCGAGGCATACGGCACGGACCTGCTGGGTTCGTTGTTCATCACGGGCACAGTGCGGCCTTGTAGCCGGAGACGGCTACAAGGCCGGCTTGTTACCTACCTGTCAGGGCCCTTGGGGATCCGCCGCATTCTGAGCCGAGTTCGGTGGCGGAGGGTCCTGACCGGTCGGTTCAGCGTTTCCTGTGGAGGGTTGTGGCTCTGCTCTTCGGTAATCGATCATCGCCTGGGTTTTTTGTTCCGGCTCTGGAAGCTGGTTGACGAACTGGATAAACGCTCTCTGAAATTCCCTGTCAGTCCTGTCCCGTGACCAGGCCCGTAGCTGAGCAATGACCGGCGGCACTAGAGCGATGACGGCGGAGCCGAGCAGCGCGGCCCACCAAGGTGCTCCTGCCAGGAGAGCAGACAGCCCTGCACCGCCCGCAGCAAGGGAGGGAAGGGAAGCCAGAGTCATGCGCACTGCCGTGCCTTTCCGGCAGGGGGCAGTGCAGAGGCCCCCTGTCCTGACGAACCGGCGGGGGCCGGGGGACGAAGGGGCGGACATGCGTGCCTGCGCTGGCAGGCACGCAGGCATGCCAAGGACCCGCTGCGTTCGGCAGCGGGTCCTACGGCAGGAGGCCTGGAGGACCCTGGAGGGGCGAGGAGTTGCTCAGCCCTGGGTCGCCCTAGTGCCGTGGGAAGTGATTTGTGAGGACTCTTGGAAAGAGAGGAATTCGGGGGTTTTTTGGGTAGCCTCGGGGATATACCTAGTTGTTGTAAAACAACGTAGGCTTAACCTTCCCGATAAACCACGCCATCTATTCTCAGATACTTCCCGAATTAGTGACTCGATCTTTCGTCTAGGTCCGGGCATGCCAGACCTGGCCGCTAGTCTGCCGGAAGAGGGCATAGGGCAGCAAGGGCCTGAGGTGGCCACATGCCAGGTTCGGCCCGCATGCGGTCGGCGACCGTGGGTCGTGTCCGCGGATCGCGGACGGGGCCGGCGGACGTCCTCGACATCGCATCTGCGGATGAGCTACCGCATACACCGCCCTGACCTGGTCGATACCGGCGCTCCGGGGACGAGGGATCAGGCAGACAAGCCCGAGACGGGGCTGGAAGGGCGTTCAGGGCGTCTATCTCGACGTCGGCGTCCAGAGGAGTGCGGATCAGCGTATGAGAGGCGCACAGCGTCGCCCAGGGACGCGCCGCCCCGCTCTTGTAAGTCGCCGCGCGAAGCGCGTCTGTGTTCATCGGCGGAGCCGATGGGGTTTGGAAGTCGTGCCCGAAGGGCTCCTTTCTAGGTTCTGACCTGCATGTTCCCCCCAGAGTCAGCCCACGGCGCGGCCTGTCACCCGAATGGGTGGCAGGCCGCGCCTCCCTCCCTCCGGGCTATTAACAGGCCCTTGCGCTCGACGGATGTTGTCCGGCGCATGACCTGCCGTTCCGGCTGCCCGCTGTCTCTGGCCCGGGCCACGGCTCCGCTTCCAGCGCGAGGGGGTCAAGATCATCCGCGCGGGAGTAGGGCGGAGAAGTGCTCTGAGCTGGGGTGATGGGTGCGGTACCAGCCGCACCCATCACCTCTTGGAGGTGGGCGCAACGGCCTGTTAACAGAATTTCCTGTCCCAGACACCGGGGACGCGATGATGATGACGCCATGCAGAGCGAGCGCGCAGAGACCTACGCCAAGTGCACCACCGACCTGGAGCTGGCCCCCACGGCAGCCGCGGCCGCCGGCGCCTTCGACACCGCCCTCACCAACGGCCTGGCGGCGATCGTCGCCCACGAGTGGCCAACCCAGCTCGCCTACCCGGACGGCCGCATCAAATCCGCTTCGGCGTTGCTGAAGGTCATCGAGGAGGCGGAGAAGGCCCCCGCCGACCCCGGACAGACCGGTGTCTTCGTCCTGCCCGACCCCGAGCCGGACAAGCCGGCCGCCGCCCCAGCCGGCACGCCGTGGCCATGGGTCGAAGACTTCCCACCGCTGCCGCCGCTCGACACCCGTATCGACGTCGAGACCCTGCGCGACGGACTGCGCCGCACACAGCCGGTCCGCCACGCCAGCGGCACTGGCGCCCTGGAACGCCGACACATCGACGCCCTGCTCGCCCTGGACGACCACATCGCCCTGCGCTGTCTCAGCTCCGAGCACGCCGACCGGGCCTGGGAGGAGGCCAGCGACGCCGATGCCCACTCCCGGGCCCGCGCAGCCGCCCTGCTCCTGCGCATCGGCGACGAAGAAGCCGCCCGCCGTGCGGAGGCCGCAGCCGGACTCCACGAGCCCTACCACCCGAAGCACAACCCCGAGGGCCTCGACCTGCAGTACTGCCCCGTTTGCGGCTACGAGTCCTTCAGCTCTGAACATCAGGACGACTACGGCATGGGTGTCGGCGTCGGCCAATGCCTCGTCTGCCACTACGAGCGCACCGCCGACACCGCTGAAGAAGAAGCCCAGGCCCAGATCTTCGCCACGCGCTGGGCCGACTGAACCTCGACAGCCGCCAGAACGTGCCACGCCCTCGGCGCGGGAGTGCGCCGAGGGCGGTCTGTGTGACTAGACGAGCGGCAGCCTGCCACCAGAAGCGGTCACTGTCGCGGGCTCAGGTCTGGGCCATATCCACGAACCGGCTGTAATGCCCCTGGAAGGCCACGGTGACCGTCGCAGTGGGACCGTATGCTGGCCTGGGCGTTGAACGGCACCGTGCCGCCCGCGCTCGCCGGGCGGTTACCCAGGCCGGGCACGAGAGGTGCTCTGACGTGGGGTGTTGGGTGCGGTGCGAGCCGCACCGAACACCGTGGTGTCCGGGCGCAGCGGCCTGTTAATAGCCGGTTGGGTCGGGGGACGACGACGCCCCGGCACGTGAGTGCGCCGGGGGCGAGCGGACAACGTTCGCGGGTTCAGGGTCTGGTCAGGTCTGGGCCATGTCCACGAAGCGCGAGTAGTGGCCCTGGAACGCCACGGTGATCGTCGCCGTGGGCCCGTTGCGGTGCTTGGCGACGATCAGGTCGGCCTCGCCCGCGCGCGGGGACTCCTTCTCGTAGGCGTCCTCGCGGTGCAGCAGGATGACCATGTCGGCGTCTTGCTCGATCGAGCCGGACTCACGCAGGTCGGAGACCTGGGGACGCTTGTCGGTGCGCTGCTCGGAGCCGCGGTTGAGCTGGGACAGGGCGACGACCGGCACGCTGAGCTCCTTGGCGAGCTTCTTCAGGCCCCGGGAGATCTGGCCGACCTCGACCACGCGGTTCTCCGCGCGCTTGCCGGACTCCATGAGCTGCAGGTAGTCCACGACGATCAGGCTCAGCCCGTGCTTCTGCTGCAGGCGCCGGCACTTCGAGCGGATCTGGAGCATGGTCAGGTCGGCGGAGTCGTCGAGGAACAGCGGCGCGGCCTCGATGGCCGGGGTCCTGCGGCTGATGGCCTTCCAGTCGTCCTCGGTGAGGTTCCCGGAGCGCATCTTGTGCAGGCCGACGCGGGCCTCGGCGGACAGCATCCGCATGTTGATCTCGGAGATGCCCATCTCCAACGAGAAGAACACGCTGGGCAGGCCGTCACGGATCGAGCACGCCCGGGCGAAGTCGAGCGCGAGGGTGGACTTGCCCATGGCCGGGCGAGCGGCGACGACGACCAACTGGCCCGGCTGGAGGCCCTGGGTCAGGAGGTCGAGGTCCTTGAAGCCGGTGGACACCCCGGTGAGCTCACCGTTGCGGTTCTGGATCGCCTGCAGCTCGTCGATGGTGGAGGCCAGGCTGCCCTCGCCGGGGCGCTTGGGATCGGCGGCCTGAGCGATCTCGGTGGCTGCGTGGATCTCGGCCTGGGCGGCGTCGGAGACCTGGGCCACCTCGCCCTCGCCGGACCAGGCCATGGCCTGGATCCGGGTGCCGGCCTCGATGAGGCGGCGGCGTACGGCCAGGTCGTGGACGATCTCGGCGTAGTACTCCACGCTCGCCGCGGTCGGCACGGCCTGGACGAGGGCGTGCAGGTAGGCGGCGCCACCGACCCGGGTGATGTCGCCGGACTTGGTCAGCTCGGCGGCGACCGTGATCGGGTCGACGGGTTCACCATCGCCGTAGAGCTTGATGATCGCCTGCTGGATCGTCTCGTGCGCGGGCCGGTAGTAGTCCGCGGGTGTCATCGGCGAGCCGAGGAAGTCGGCGATGGCGTCGCGGCTGAGCAGCTGCCCGCCCAGCACCGACTGCTCGCCCTCGATGTTCTGCGGCAGGACGGACCGGTGGAAGCCGCCGCCGGGGTCCTCCTCGTGGTGGTCGGGGCGCTGAGTGACTACCGTGGTCATTCCGATCTCCTGTTCCATGACTTCGGGATGTGGTTGATCGCAACGGGTCGCCCCGGCCAGGGGGCGGCCCGTCTTCGTGTACGGGTGGGTCAGGCCGTCGCGAAAACGACGACCGGGTTGCACTCCGGGCACCGGCGCGGACTGCCCTCGCGGGGCGCGATCCACCGGTACTCCGGAGAGTCGCAGTTGCCGCACCACGGCACCGCTCCCCCGGGCATCGGCTTCGGGGCCGGCGGCGGGTTGTGCTCGGCGTGACGCGTCAGGCTGGAGTAGCCCAGCCCCGGCAGCTGCCCGGCGAGCTTCGCAACATGCTCGACCGGCCAGTTCAGCGCCAGCAGCTCACGGGCCTCGGCGCGGAGCCGCTGAACAACCGACTGCAGCGGGTACACGCCGTTCAGCGCCAGGACATAAGCCTCGACGACCTTGCCGATCTTCGGCTCCAGCTCGTCCGGCTCCTGCCGCTGCCCCGGCACCGGAGCCGACTCGGCAGCGGCGGCCGCCATGGTCGTCTTCCGCCCAGCGCTGTTCTCTCTCTCGGTTGTGGCCTTGGTCGGGTCAGCCGGGGCCCCTGTGACGGGGGAGGAGAGAGAGTCTTCAAGAACAGTCTTGTTCCTAATAAGAGCCCCGCCCTGACCGACCCCCGGTCGATGGGGGGTCGGTCGACCGGTCCCGCTCTGACCGACCCCCGGAAAAGCGGGTGTCGGTCCGACCTGCGGTGATGCCATCTGACCGACCCCCCGATTCTTGGGGGTCGGTCGTGCGGGGGCCGGTGCAGCCTCAGTGCCTCCGACTTTGCGCGGGTCCAGGCGTTCCGGCTCGACCCGGATGGCCTTGACGTTGCCGCCGGCCAGGATCGCGGCGAACTCCTCGGCGACTTCTTCGGCGGTGAACGGTTTGCCGTGGGCGTCGACCTGGAATGTCGTGTACCAGGAGCCACCCCGCTTGATGACGGGCTTGCCCTTGTCGTCGAGGACCGGCTGGCCCTCGACATCGAGCTGGGGCTCGCTGGTGGCGCGCTGAACCTTGAACTTCACGACGTACGCGCCTTCGACGAGGATGCGCATAGCCTTGCTCAGCGCGGTCTCGCCCTCGGCGTACTCCTCGCACAGGGTCTCGACCGTCACGTCTTCGCCGTCCTTGGCACGGATCAGCCGGGTGAGCAGGCCGACCGCCAGGAGCGAGGACAGGTTATCGATCGAGTCGTTCTCGACGGCGGCAAACCGCTGGGGCTTGGAAGTGCGCTTCCTCATCGGGCCACCGCCTCGGCGGCCGCGGTGGACACGGCGAAGCGGACACCCCTATCGGAGCAGGTCAAACCGGGATTCGAGCACTGCGTAGTCATATTCACGGCGCCTTCGTACGCGGTGGCGACGGTTACCGTCGCGGGCTCCGCGGAGGCGAGCCGGAGGGGGCGGTGCATGGGGTGCGAACTCTCCCAATCGGGGTAGAGAGCCGCACGTCGGTGATCATCAGCAGGTAACCGGACGGGCCTACGAGCGGTGCTGCGTAAAGGCCGCCTGGCCGGTTACCCTAGCTGGTGGTGACCGGGCCCCGTGGGGTCGGGAGCCCGGCGTTACCGCCGACGTACGACTCAGGAACTGTGGCTTTGCGGGCCGGGGACTGAGTCAAGTTGTTGAGTTGAGGGCCGCTCCTGTTGGCGCAGGGGCGGCCCTCGGCGTTACGGGGCGCGAGCAATCATGGCGAACATGGTGGAGTCCGATCGCCGGTTGGGGAAACCGGGGCTGAGCTGGTATAGAGCGTGATCGCATCCGGTGATCGTGCCGGACGCCGGTGTGGTGTTGTACCGGATCACCGGCGTGGATACTCCGAGATCCCGTTCTCCGGGAGAGAACTTGCGAAGCCGTCCCGCCACACGGAAAGCGCGGGCCGCCACCGGCGTGTCGCCGTGTCCCGCTGGCCCACCGACAGTGGGTACGCGTAGCCTGCTGACCATCGCAGGCACCTCCCATTCAGGTGCTTGATCGCGGCGCCGACCACCACAACCGGCGAGCGCGATCGACAGGCCCCCGCGGGGGCCTGTTTGCGTTTCGCGGGACATCTTCCTCCCTCCGGCGGTCACTGGGGGTCAGCCAGCCGATTCCGGAGTGTCGCCGCGGCTCAGGGCGCTGAGCACGGTTGCCGGGCGCCCGTCGTAGGTCAGGTGTGGTTCGTCTGGCCCTGGCGCGACGAAGCGGCCAGCATGACGCCGCAGGTCGTCCTCGCTGAAGTACATGGCGTTCGGGTCGTCGAAGGTCTCGGCGTTGCGTTCCTTGATCCGGTCCCAGAGGGAGTCGTGATCGCCGGGCAGGTACAGGAGGACGACTTCGGCGCCGGCCTGCTCGCCTATCTCGCGCCACTCCCTGCGTTCTTCAACCGTCCAGAACCCGTGATCCATGACCACGTCGTGACCTGCGGCCAGGGCGGTCCGCAGCTCGACGGCGATCTGAGCGAGGATCGGGCGTTCCCTGACGCGGTACTCCCCACGCGGGAAGTCCCGTCCGTAGTGGCCGTGCGCCTGCCAGACCCGTTCGTCCGGAGACAGGCGCAGGAAGCCATTGCGCTCCAGCTCGCGCGCGAGTGTCGTCTTTCCCGATCCGGGGAGACCAGCCATCAAGATGAGCCTTGCCGGACCGCTCCGCCCTGTCAGCGTTCGCATGATTCGGGTGATTTCCGTCCTGTCCTCTGGGGTCGAGGTACCGAGGCGTTGCGCCTGCAGGAGAGAGCCGAGCTTGGTCTCCAGCACCTGGACGAGGGTGTCGTCGAGGGGCAGCGTGGTCATTCGCCGACCTCTTCCTTGGTCCAGCGGCGGCCAGGGCCGCCGACATCTACGCCGTACTCGATCGTCATGCCGCTGGTGTCGACGATTCGGACCGTCAGGACGATGACCGCTGCCTTGGTGTCTTCGGGGATCTCCAGTGGTCCGGCGTCGGCCGGCGTCGTGAGCCGGGCCCACATGGAGCTGTATCGGCGGGCCACAGGGCGGCCGGTGTGGCGTGTGATCAGGTCGATCGACGTCCCGCTGCTAAGCCGCCGCCCCATGGCCAGTTCGGGCAGTTCCTCGGCGAATACCTCCGGGATCCAGGACGTCGAGTGGCTGATGACGCTGTTGTCGTGCTCGTCGCGGTAGGTCCGGGAGCGCCGAAGCACCTGATCGCCAGGCGCGATGCCCAGGGCCTCAGCCACATCCTCGGGGGCAGCGACGACCCCCGCCATGTGCGAGTCAGAGCGCTCGCCAGCTCGCCATGATGATCCGGTGGCCCTGCTGTGCCTTTCGCGGTCGGCGGCGGTCGCCAGGGTGGTGCGCTCCCGTACGACCGTCCCGTGGCCACGCGACGCAATCACCAGACCGTCCGCTTCCAGCGACTTGTACGCGGTATGGACCGTCGACTTCGATCCCTTCCCCGCGCTGACCAGGTCTTCGATCTTGGGCAGGCGATCGCCGGGCGCGTACTCGCCGCTGGTGATCTTCGCGGCGATCTCGTCGGCGAGGGCTTTCCACTTGGGTGGCATGTCCGGTGATCTCCTCCTTCTCGGCGCACCCAGTGAACCACAATCCCAGGATTAGGCGACAGACCCCTTCAATCTCGGGATTGTCGTCCCGGGTGTGATTGACAGGGGACCGCAATCCTGGGAATGTCGTCCCGGCAAGGCGACGCCGAGTGAGTCCAGCTCACGAAGTGTGACGGCACAGCCATGCCGAAAACGGCGACACCGGACCGCCTCGGAGTTGTACCGAGCCCGGTGTACCGAGAAGAACTCAACAGAGTGCAACGAGGCAGAGAGCAACCTTCGCGCTGGTCAGAAGGCCATGTGGGCCGCCAGCGAGAGGTACGTCCAGACAGATTCGGCCCGGCGCATCGCCTGTACGGGGATGTGCCGTGGCCGTGGCCGTCTGGCCGTGCACGACAACCCCCGCCCGAATGGGCGCGGCCCCGGATCAGGCGGTGCAACGCCCCCGGGGCCACTTCGGAATCCAACTCAGCAGGGAGTGGAACCGCGATGATCAGTATCCCCAACCCGGGCGCCGGCACTCTTGCCGCCGCCCTCCAGCTCCGCACCGACGCCTCGCAGATCCTCGGCATCGACGTCGAGCTGGTCCTCGGGCCGCCCGTCGGGATCGAGGGCCGCGCCGCCCGCCAGGCCCGCGAGGACGCCCTCGCCGACATGGTCGAGACGGGCTTCCTCAAGCCCAAGCAGGTCAGCCGCCGCGCCGACCTCACCGTCGTCCTCCTGGAGGAGCTCGACGAGCTGGAGTACGCCGCCGGCCTCGTCGACATCGACCTCGGGGCGGTGGCCTGATGACCGACACCACCCGCCAGCTCCTGGCCGACGTCCTGGAGCGCGTCAGCTCGAACCCCGACGAGTGGTCGGTCCGCGACACGGAGACGATCAGCCGTCTCCGCGCGGCCGCCGAGTGGGAGGAGGCGTCCGAGAAGGTCGCCACCGCCCGGACCGGCAGGTGACCGCGATGACGCGCCCCGCCCTCGCCTTACGCGACCTCGTCCGCGCCGGCCTCGACCTCACGGGCCGGATGCCCTCGCAGATGCTGCTGCTCCTGGTCCCGCTGCTCGCGGCGCTGGCCTACGGCTCCGGAACCGTCCTCCTGGACGCGCTGACCGCGCTGGTCACCGCCGTCGCCCAGGTCACCAAGTGCCTGCTGTGGCTCGGCGCGCTCGGCGTGAGCGCCCGCCTGCTGCACCGCGTGGTCGACCAGCACCTGCGTAACAACCCGCCCGTCGCCCCCTCCGAGACCCGGGAGCCCGCCGCATGATCCGGATGATCCGCACGAAGACCCTCCGGGCCCTGAAGGAGGGCGCCGAACTCGCCTCCGTCTTGGAGACCGACCTGGAAACCTCCGAGGCCACCACCGAGTCGCTGCGGACCGAGCTGGTCGCCGCCGAGGCCCGCAACACCGACCTCCACCGCCTGGTCGAGCTGCTGGTCGGCGCGACGAAGTACGCCTTCGACGCGGCCGACGCCCCGATCGACGTGGTCCTCCACGAGGGCAAGGTGCGCAGCGCCCACCGCGACCGGGCCTCCGCCCAGGCCGCGACCCCGCACCCGGACGCCACCTGGAAGCCGACGCCGGACCCGGACCCCGACCCGCTCGGCTGGAAGATCTACCAGACCACCCCGCCGCCGCTGGCCGCACCGCCCACCGCGGGTGAGATCGATGCCCTCCTGGAGCGGCTGGAGCGCCCGGCGCTGGAGCAGATCGAGACGGCCAAGCGCCTCCAGGAGCTGCCCGGCGAGCTGGAGACCATCCGCTCCCAGCGCGACACGGCGATCAAAGACACCGAGACCGCCCTGGCCGCGCTGACCGCCGAGTCCCTGGCCTTCGCCTTCCACCGCGAGGCGGTGACCGAGGCGGTCACGGAGATCGCCTTCGCACTGCTCAGCAGCGACACCGCCGCCTCCGTCCGTGAGGTCTCCGGGCTGCTGCTGCGCCACGCCGAGCTGTTCGGCATCGACCCCCACGGCCCGGCCACCGACGCCGGCACCGGCACCGAGACGAAGGGAGCCGTCGCATGAACGCGGCCCTGATCTTCCACAACGGCGTCAGCCACGACTGGACCGCCGCCGACTACGACTCCTACGTCGTGCTCGCCGAGCTCGGGACGCCCCACCCGGCCGCCCGGGTCAACCTGGCCCGCCGCGGCCGGCCGCTGCGCCGCGCGATCCGCGCCGCGCTCCGGACCACCGCCCGCATCCACCTGTCCCGCACCCCGATCCGGAAGGAGGCCGTAGGCCGGTGACGACCTACAGCACCGAGACCCCCGTCAACGGCCACGACCCGAACGAACCGCCGTTCGCTAAGGCCCCGCTCCCCTCCAGCCGGGGCCAGGAACGCCGGGCCAACCTGCAGGCTCGCCGCGCCGAGGACCGCGCCGACCGCCGCGAGGAGGCCGAGGAGAAGCGCCGCGACCGCGAGCACAAGCGGCGCCTGAAGACCGAGGCCAAGAACGCCAAGGTCAGCCTCGCGCTGCAACGCAAGGCCGAGCGGCAGAAGATGCGCGCCAAGGCCCGCAAGGACCGCCGTGCCCGCCTGGACGCGATGGTCGTACGCCTCTCCCACCACATGCCGCTGTGGGGCCTGCCCGTCGTGCTGGTCTCCCTGGTAGTCGGCTGGACCGGCCAGGCCGGGGCGGCCGCGCACCTCGGAATGAGCTGGACCGCCCCCGGCGTCCCGGTCCTGACCGAGGGCATGACGCTGACGTTCGCCGGGCTCACCGGCCAGGCGATCGAGCAGAAGCGCCCCTACCGGTGGCTGATGCGGGCGACCTGGACCACGGCGGTGGTCGCCGCCTCCATCAACGGAGCCGGGCACCTGATCGAGGACAGCTCGGCGGCCGGGATCTACCGGGCGTGCGCCTACGCCGGGGCCTCGCTCGCCGCGCTGATCCTGTGGTGGGTGGTGATGCGCTCCAAGCGCGCCGCCGTCTCCGGCCGCACCGCCGAGGACATCGCCCGCTGGAAGCGGCTGCGCCGCCGGCACCCGATCCTCGTGCGCCGCGCCCGCCGGATCGCCGACAACACCGGGCTCGACCTCGACGCGGCGTACGCCAAGGCGTGGGAGCGGGCGAACGGCGCGGCGCCCGGGGAGCCGTCGATCCGCGAGATCCGCGCCTCGCGCCGGGCGTCGTTCCGCCGGGCCCAGGCCCTGGCTTGGGACGGACGCACTCGGTTCTCGCGCACGGTGCCCGCCCCGGCCGCGGTGGTTCCCACCGCCGTCGAGCCGGAGCCGGAAACGGTTCCTGAACCTGTGGCCGAGGACGTGCCCGAGGTGATCCCGGCTCCGTACCTCCCGGTCGCGCTCGCGGTTCCCGGGCCGGACGGACAGTGGATCGCGCACCGCGTCCCGGTGCATCCGCTGACCGCGTCCCGAGGCCTTGCCGACACGGGAAGCGAAACGGCTACAACCCGCTTCCCGCAAGGGCAGGAGCCGCTTCCGGCCCCTTCCCCGGACGCACCCGAGGCCGAGGGCGGGACGCAGTCGGACGAGGCCCAGGAGCAGGTCCGGGAAAAGGTCGCGGACGACCGGCTCGCCAAGGCTCGCGCGCTCGTCGACGCGGCCGCCGAGGAGGGCAAGAACCTCAAGCGCCACCCCTCCAACCGGCAGATGGCCCGGCACCTCGGGTGCCGTCCCGGAACCGCCCGTGAGTTCCTGACGGCCGTGCTCGCCGAGAGGGGAATCACCCGATGACGATTCCCGCAGCGTTAGCCGGAACCGTCTACGAGGCGGCCGTGGAGCGCAGCAACGGGTACTGCGAGTGCGACCTCGACGCGGCCGGGAACTGCGGCCTGGGCGACGGGGACAAGGCCCGCTGGCACAAGACCGGCAAGCGCTGCCGTGAGCGGGGCGAGCACCGCGCCCCGCTCCTGGTGGCCCCGATCGACCCGGAGGTCTCCGACCGGGACGCGATCGGTCTGCCCGTCGAGAAGGTCATGGTCCTGTGCCGCGGCTGCTACGTCCGCCGCCGCAACAAGACCGCCCGCGAGCGCGAGGCCCGCAACCAGGCCGCCCTCCTCGCCGACGAGAACGCCCTCTTCCCCCAAGACCTGTTGGACCCAACAGGTCCAACCCTCCCTAAGCAGCGCGATGCGGCCTGAGCCGCCGCGCCCGATCCCGGAACGGACCACGCACATGACGCACCTGATCCGCGCCGCCCGGCGCGTGGCCGGCCTCGCCGTCGCCCTGGCCCACATGCTGCTCGCGCTGTGCGCCGGCGACGCCGCCGGAACCCTCGCCTGGCAGGACGGCTACACGATCCCGCTCGACACCACCTCCTCGGCGGCCTGGAACGGCGCGCTCGTCATCGCGCTGCTGACCGTGCTGGGGGTGCTCCTGCTGCCAGAGCCCTGGGTGACCCAGCTCCGCTACCTGGTCATGGGCCGCCCCGTGGCCCCCTGCCCGGAGTGCGGCGGCCTCGCCACCCAGCCCGACGACGAGAACGGCCCGAACACGAACCCGAAGGAGATCGCGCAGTGAGCGCTTCCGCCGCCAAGACCTCCCGCCGCATGCCCTGGCGCCTTGCGGTCCTCGTCCCCGCCGCGACCTACGTCGTCATCTGGCGCGGCGTCCCCGGCGTCACGCCGATGCTCACCTTCAGCTGGCTGACCGCCCTGCTCACCGGCGGCGGCATGGTCGCCGCCGGGCTCTGGGGCCCGCAGATGCTCGCGGCCGCCGCCCGGGCCAAGAAGGAAGCGAACGCCATGCGTCGCCTGAAGGCCGAGAAGGCCGCACGCAAGGCCGCCTCCGAGAAGGCCGACGCCAAGCTCCGCCGGGCGCTCTAGCGCCACCTGCCGATCGCGGGGCCCGCAGCTTGCCCGGCCCGGGCCCCGCGTCCCTCCACCCCCTGAATCTTCGAGAGCGAGGAAGCTCAGCATGACGGACATCTCCCCCGAGTCGTCACCCGGCGGCCCGGGCGACGAGCGGATTCCCGACGACCTCTCCAGCCTGTTCGAGGGCCTCACCCCCGAGAAGCGGGACCGGCTGGAGAAGTCGGCCCGCGACGCCGTACGCGGCACCCGGGCCGGGATGGCGGACGCCACCACCGGCACCCCCCGCGACATCCCCGTCGCCGCCCCGGAAGCCGGCGGACTCGTCTTCGACGACGACGGCCAGGAGCACGACGGCCTCCCGGCCCCCCTGCCCCAGTCCGCGGACTCCGACGGCTGGCACTGGAAGCACGCCTTCCCCGCGGGCACCTTCGACTCCGCCGCGTGGGCCCACCGCAAGAAGGTGTTCCTGCATAAGCTCGCCTGGCACGCCGGACACACCCACGTCTACGCCTGGCAGATGACCCGCCTCTCCAGCATCGGCGTGGCGGCCGGTGCCCGCGACGCCTGGCACTACTACACCGCCCAGGAATACGCGGACATGGTCGACACCGCCCGCCGCAAGAAGATGAACCCGGACATCATCGCGGCGCTGCGCGAGGAACGCACCGAGGCCGCCCGCGGGCGGCGCCGCGAGCCGATGCTCGTCGGCGGCGTCACCGCGGTGCTCACCGTCATCGCGGCCGCCGTCGCCGTCGCCCAGGTCTACGGCCTGCTCGCCGCCTCCCCGGCCGCCATGCTCACCCTCGGCGTCCTGTCCGCCCTGGGCCTGCGCGAGCACCACCGCCGCAACCCCGACACGTCGCTGTCCGCCGCGTTCAACGTGCCGGCCTCCTCGCTTGCCGACCACGCCCCGCTCACCGACGACCTCCTCAACCGGGTGCTGCGCACCGCGAAGGTGTTCACCAAGGACGAGCACCAGATCACCCTGCTGGAGCCGATCCGCCCGGCCGAGATCAACGGCGTCGAGGCCAAGTTCAAGCTCCCCGACGACATCCAGGTGAGCAAGCTCATCGAGAAGAAGGAGGCCATCGCCGGCGCCCTCGACATCGAGGGCCACTGGCTCGACATCAAGCAGGACGGCTCCCCCACCCGCGTCTCCTTCTGGTACTGCACCTCCGACCCGTTCGGGCAGCCCCGCGTCTCCCCGCTCGTCCAGGAGCCGGAGCAGCAGGACGTGTGGAACCGCGGCATCCTGATCGGGTTCAACCGACGTGGCCTGCCGGTCCACCTCAAGCTGCGCCACGTCATGGCGCTGCTGGGCGGCATGTCCCGCACCGGCAAGGGCATGCTGCTGCGCAACCTCATCTGCGGCCTGGGCCTGGACCCGCGCGTCAACCTGCGCCTGGTCGCCGGAGCCAAGCCCGGCGAGCACCGCGGCTACGCCCCAATCTGCTCCACGTTCTTCGGCCGCCGCCCCGACCGCCTCATCGACCTGCTGGAAGGATTCCTGCGCGAGGCGTACCGGCGCGAGAGCGTCCTGGAGGACCAGGGCCGCGCGAAGTTCGGAGAGAAGGACCTCGCCGACTTCCCGCTGGAAATCCTCATCATCGACGAATACAAGCAGTACGCGAATTCGTCGATGCGGATCCCCGACCCGAGCGACGAGGACGGAAAGCGCACCATCAAGGCGTGCGACCGGATCGCCGAACTCCTTGAAGAGATCGCCGCGTTCGCGGCCGCGCTGAACATGACGGTCCTCATCTCCACCCAGGACCCGGACGCCAACACCGTTCCGCGCGGCTACAAGTCCAACACCGGAGCCCGGGCGGCCACCCGCACCGGCGGCGCCATCCAGACCAACGCCATCCTCAAGGACGGCGCGACCGGCGCGGGCCTGCGCGCCCACGAAATCCCCGAATCCCTCAAGGGCGGCGCCATCGTCGACATCGACGGCGCACCCGGCGAACTCATCCGCTCCTATTTCATCGAGGACGAGGAATTCGACGGCGCCGCCGACCTGATCGCGGCCGGGATCGAACTGCGCCGGGAACTGGGCCGCGCGCCGGGCCAGTTCGAGGACCACATCGAGAACTACCTCGTCGCCGTCACCGGAGAGTCCTCCCTCGCGGGCGGCCCCACCGGATCCGGGCGCCCCGCCCCGGCCACCCACGCCGGCGGCGTCGGCACCCTCGTGAAGGTCAGCATCCTGGAGCTGCTGCTCGACGCGATCGACGCGGACGCCGACCGGATCACGATGGCCGACGTCCGCGCCTACCTCACCGACCACGACCCCGAGAAGTGGGGGCAGCGGGACGGCGAGGCCGACGCCACCTACACCGCCCGGGTCGGCAAGCTCCTCGCCGCCGACATCGAGGAGGCCCTGGAGGGCACCGGCGCGGAGCTGACCGCCAAGACCGGCATGCGCTTCGGCAAGGGCCCCGACGGCCGCGAGATCAAGGGCTCCGGCTTCCACCGCAAGGACATCGAGGCCGCCGTCAAAGCCGCCCGTAATGCCCACAAATGACCCCCAGGGCGGGACCTAGGGCGCCCGCCAAAAGCGCAGGTCACAGCACATGGCGCTCCCCGTGGCGGCGCCCGGCACCCCAGGGCGCCGCCACAGGGTCCACGCCCCCGCCACAAGGTCCGCCCTACGCGCTGACCTGCACAGATGCCCGCCGCCCCGGGTGCCGCCACTGGCCCCAAACCATCCCAAAACGATCACGCGAGGAGGGGTGCCGAACACGCCGGTCACCGGCTGCTCCACCCTTCCCCGGCCCGATCGAGAGAGAGTTCCCGTGAACGAGACCACTGCCGCCCAGTCCAACCCCGCCCCGGCCGACGCCGACTTCCTCCGCCAGGTCCTGGCCGAGGCCCGGCTCATCGAATCCGCCTTCGAGACCACCCCGGGCGCGGCCACCGCGCCGGCCGCTCCGACCGTGCCGGTCCCGCCGCCCGGCTACACCCTCAGGACCATCCACCACACCACCCCGGACGGCGGCGCCCGCGTCGAGTACGAGGTCGTCCCCCTCGCTCCGCTCGCCCCCGCCGGCGCCCCGGCCGAGACGGAGAAGGCGACCGCCGCACGGCGCGGCCTGCCGGACTGGCTCACCGCCAACAGCCGCAAGATCAAGGCCGTCGCCTACCTCGCCGGAGGCGGCGCCATCACCGCCGGGGCCGCCCTCTACGGCCCGGCCGTCGGCGCGGGCATCAGCGCGGCCGCCGCAGGCGTGTGGGCCGCCACCGTGCTCGTCCTGAAGGTCGTCGGCATCTTCCTCGGAGGCCTGCTCGTCCTGCGCGTGCTGTGCGGCGGCGGCCGCCGCAAGAAGTCCGGCACCTTCGAATTCACCGGCACCGGTACCTGGAAGGAGAACTGACGTGTACGTGCAGATCGTCTTCCGCGCCTCCCCGCTCGTCGACGGCGAGCCTGTCACCTGCCCCGAGGCCCGCTTCCGCGGCCCGGGCGGCGTCCTCACGCTGACCGGCACCACGGCCGGGGTCGTGGGCTCCTGCGGCCGCGAGCACTACTCCCACGGACTCGCCGACTCCTCCAGTGCCGCGGAGTGCATGTTCACCGTCGGCCAGCTCGACACCAGCGACCTGGAGATCCTCCTCGCCCAGGGGCGCACGGGCAGGGTCCGCGGCTCCCTGCCCTCGGGGCGGCGCCTGGACGCACAGATCATCTCGCTCGGCGGCCCGGCCGCCGGCGCCACCGCGCCCGCCCCGGCCACCGGGGCCGGGGCGGGCGGCCGGACGCCCCGAGGCCGGGGTGCCGCAGCAGCCGCCTTCGGCGCGGCCAGCCGCAGCAAGGGCACGCGCTGATGGCCGGCCCGCTCCAGATCGTCTTCAAGGGCACGCCCACCTTCGACGGCACGGCCGTCGACTGCCCCGAGGAACCCGGCAAACGAGGCGTCGTCATCCGCCTGTACGTCACTCCGGCCGGGGTGCTGGGATCCTGCGGGCGCAAGCACCGCTACAAGGGCGAGCACGGTCGCCGCGCCCGCCCGGCGGACTGCGTCTTCCAGGTCCAGGCCGTCAGCAAGGAGGAGCTCCAGGCCCTCGCCGCCCCCGGCAAGACCGGGCGGGTCCACGGCAAGCTCCCCACCGGCAAGGCCGTCCAGGCGGAGATCATCTCCTTCGGTGACGGCAAGGCCATCGCGGCCGGGGGCGGCAAGGCCGCTCAGGCGTTCGCCCAGGCCAACGGCGGCAACGGCGGAGGCCAGGCCCGCGTCCCCCGGGGCGGAGGCGGCGCGGCCGCCGCGTTCTTCAACGCCATCGGCGCCACCGCCATGGCCGCCGGACAGGTCGCCGCAGCGGGTGCCAGTGCCGTCGGCTCCGTCGCCGACCTCGGCAAGGAAGGCATCGGCCTGGCCCGCGACGGCGTCCGCGAGGCCGGCGCATACGGCGAACGCCGCCACGAACGCAAGATGGCCAAGGGCTTCGGCGACGATGGCGGAGACGACGAGTAACCCCAGCTCAAATCCTGTTGGGCCTGTTACCCCTAACAGGCCCAAATGCGGCTCGGCCCGGACGGGCCACCCACCACTTCAGCCAGGAAGAAGGAACGCGATGTTCGAAGCAGGAGAAGAGGTCCTGATCGTCAGCTGTGAGGACGACCCCCGCGCGGCGGGCCGCACCGGCCGCATCGTCGACGAGGTGCCGCCCGGCCCGCTCACCGGCGGCCGCTGGACCGTCAACGGGATCGGCCTGCTGATCGGCCCGGTCCTGTGCCACGCCGACGAGCTGCTGAGCACCGGAGCCTGATCACCCCGGCCCGTCAGACCCGATCCCCTCACCCCAGCCGCGCCCGCCCGGACTGTCTCCGGCGCGGGCGCGGCCCGCGTCCACGCCAAGGAGACTGCCGTGCACCTTTCCCTCTCCGTCGTCCTGGTCCTGGCGATCGTGCTCGCCATCCTCATCCGCGGAGGCCACCTCAAGTGGCACACCGCCCTGGTCGCCGTCCTGTTCGGCTTCTTCCTCGCGGGCACCACCGTGGCGCCCCAGATCAACGAGGGCATCGACGGCGTCACCACCACCGTCTCGAAGATCAACCCGTGAGCCAGCCACCCGACCACACGGCCACCACCCGCCCCCGCACGTGCAACCCACCCTCGGCTGGCCCCCCGCCAGCGGGCCGACTTCTGCACGTCCGGGCGCGTTACCCCTGTTAGGTCCAACAGGGGCAACGAGACGAAGTTCCCAAGTATTTGTTGGCCAACTTGAGATTGACAAGCCAACTTGGAGTTGGCATTCTGTGGGTGTGGGCCCGGGCCCGCGCCGACCGAGATGAAGGAGACGCACCCATGGAGCACCAGCCGCAGGCCGCCAGTCTCAACGAACTGCTCGCCCGCCGCGCGACCGCCTCCAGCGCCCACCTCCAGCAGGCCTGCACCGACGTGGTCACCGAGATCAGCCGGACCGACAGCAAGGCATCCGCCCTGCTCACCGCCTTCGGCATCCCCCTGGCCGTGCTGATCGCCGTCGTCCCCGGTCACGGCCTGTCCACCCTCGCTGCGGTCCTCGTCGGCCTCAGCGCGCTCGGCCTGGTCGCCGCGATGCTCGTCGTCCTCCTGGCCGTCCGCCCCCGCCTCGGCGGCAACGTGAGCGGCTCCTACCTGCACTGGGCGGCCTGCACGCCCGAGGAGGTCCACGCCGACATCACCGTCGAGCGCACGGCCGAGCGCATCGTCGCCCTCTCCCGGATCGCCGCCGCGAAATACCGCGCGCTCAAGCTCGCCATCGACATCACCGCCGGCGCACTGCTCGCCCTGCTCCTGGCCCTGGCCGCCGCCCTCACCCACGCCTGACCGACCACGTCACCGAAAGGGAACCGAAACGATGCTCACCGACCTGATCAGCCGGATCATCACCCGGCTGACGAACCAGCTGAAGTACGGCTCGTACTCCTGCGGCAAGTGCGGCCTCAAGATCGAGGTCACCGACTACCCCGACCGCGTCAGCCGCGTCCTGGACATCGCCATCGCCCACAACTGCAAGCCCAGCAAGCCCAAGCCCGCGAAGACCTTGTGACCCCCGGGGCGGGCGGCCTACCGGCTACCAACCACGCCCGCCCGCCCCGGGCCGCCCAGCCCACTCCAACTTGGAGCAGGGGGCAGCCACATCGTCCCTCACACCCGAGACGGAGCTGACCACCATGACCCCCACCCGACCCGACACCCCCCAGGCCATCGAGGCCAAGAAGCGGCTCGACCAGGCCGCCGCCGCACGGGACAAGGCCATCGAAGCCGCGCGCCGCGCCTACTGGAGCGCGGTAGCCGCCGAAATCGCGTCGAAGAACCTCACCCAGGTCGCCGTCGCCGCGCACCTGGACTTCTCCCGCGAGCACATCCGCCAGCAGATCAAGCGCTACGTCGGCTGAACTGCCGACCGCGGGGACGGCCGGGCCTCTTTGGCCGGACGCGCCGGCCGCCCCCGCGCTCCCCGTCACAGAAACCAACCGAGGAGAGACACCAGCATGAACCACCGCTCCGCCGCCTTCGCCGCCGCGTACGCGCTGCTGCGCGTCGCGGCCGACCACGCGGACCACTGGGGGCAGTCGGACTTCGACGCCCAGTGCAAGGGCGCCACCAACGAGGCGCCCGTGACGTACACGCACGAGGACGGCACCGTCACCACCGCCGGCACCGACGGCGGCCGTCGCGCCTGCCTCCACCACGTGATCCAGTACACCACCACCCAGGGCCTGGTCCTGGCGGCCGGCACCCGCGTGCTCGGCATCCGCCTGCACCCGGCCGCCGTCGCCGCCGCCCTCGCCGTCAGTGGCCTGACCCACTACGCCGCGGATCGCCGCGTGCCCCAGGGCCTCCTGCAGCGCCTCGCCAAGGCGACCGGCAAGGAGCGCTTCTACAAGCTGTCGGATTTCGGAATGAACGGCGCGTACTGCCTTGACCAGAGCTGGCACCACTCCTGGGAAACTCTCGCCGCGCTGATCGCCACCCTGAAGGCGCACCAGCGGTGAGCGCGGATACCGCGGCCGCCGTCGCCGCCATCCGCCTCGGCCTGCAGACGCTGCGCCACACCGCCCTGGGTGACACCGCCGACCACGAGGACCAGGCCCACGTCCTCCAGGCCCTCTACGACGACCGCCACCGTGAGGGCAGCGTGCTCGGCATGGTCTCCGACATGCTGACCGACCTCGGCCTCACCCTCGGCGACCAGGGCGCCGAGGACGCCGCCGAGGCCGTCGACGAGGCCGCCGCATACGTACAGGACTCCGCCGGCCTCCGCCTGGAGCGGGCTCGCACCGTCCTGACCGGGCAGAGGAACCGCACGTGAGCACCCTCGACGACAGGCCTGACACCGCCGGGAGAACGGCGTACGACGACTGGTTCGGCCGCGGGTACCTCCGCGGCCTGGACCACGGGCAACTTCGCCAGGTACCCGAGCTGGCCGCACTCCTTGAGACCGCGCCCGCCCTGGACGACATCCGCTTCCGTGGAGAACACCTGACCGTCCACGCCATCGGCACCACCGCGTACGCGGTGCTGTGGGAGGAGTGGTTCGGCTTGACCTCCACCTGGGTCCGGCACGCCTCCCCGGCCGCGGCCCGCTCCTGGGCCCACCAGGTCGCCGCGCAGTGGCTGCGCAACGAGACCGGCTACCGCGCCCCGGGAGGCACCTTGCGCAGCTGGGGCCGCCGCGAGTGGGCCGCCGAACGCGATCTCGTCCACGGCCGGTGGCACGTCGCCGTCGGCCTGCACCCCGGCGTCACCTACGCCAGTGTCGAGACCGGTGACCCGGTGGCCGGATGGGCGTTCCTCACCGCCACGCTCGCCGCCGCCGGGTTCCCGGCCGAGACCTGGCCCGACGAGATGCTCCAGACGCGCCAGCAGGACCTGCCCGCCCCCGACCCGAAGCCGCCGACCCAGCCGGGCACGGCCTCCGCCGAGCCGCAGACCCGATCCCGCACCTGGCGCGAGATCCTGCGCCGCGTCCTGGCCAGCTTCCGCAAGACCCGTTAGACCCAACACCCCTAACAAGGAAGGACACGGTCATCGTGACTGCCCTCGCCATCGCCGGCACCACCCTCTCCGAGGAGACTGCCCGCCGCCTCGCCCGTCCCGAGACCTGGTACGGGCCCAGCGGAACGAAGGTCACCGGCGAGGCCGTCGCCGCTCACCTCCAGGCCGCCGCCGCCCTCATGGCACGCGAGAACTGGGACCCCCAGCCCCACACCTCCAGCAGCCGCCGCAACCTCTACTACGCCCTCCTGCACACCGGCGACGACGGCTTGGGCGACGACGACACCCGTCACGTCGCCGAGCGCCTCTTGGGCGCCGTTCTCGCCGAGGCGACCGGCGCCCCGTTCGTCGACTACGAGGCGTGGAACCACCACGCCACCCGCACTCTCGAAGACGTCTTGCGTGCCTGCCGGGCCACCGCCGCCGTGGCCCGCGAGTACGGCCCCGGCCCCATCACCGGCCACCCGCAGATCGAGCCCGGTCAGACCCGTTAGCCCCAACACCCCCAGTGCGTGCCCAGTTCGGCCGGAACCCGTCCGAGCGTCGCACCCGCACGACAGCATGAGCCCGGGGCCGCCGTACCCGGCCCCGGGCTCCATGAGAGGAAACCATGAGCACCACCGACGCCGTCGGACCGCCCCCTGCCGGGGCCGCCGGTCCACCCTGGCTCCCTCGCCCCGTGCCCGCCGCTCGACCCAGCCGGGCGCGGGGCGGCACACTCGACACCGTCGGAAGGAAACCGATGAGCCCACAGACCCGCGATCGGGTGGCCCCGATCCCCCGCACCATCGACGGCATCGCCGACGCCCTGCCGTCCGCCCTGCGCGCTGCGTTCAACGCGGAGGCGCGCACCACCGAGGCAGCCGACCTGGAGGCGTGCCTGTCGAAGTGGTGGGCCACCGCCGTCCTCGAAGCCGCCGCCCCGAACGACGCGGCCACCCCGCCCGGCACCGTCTCCATGACGACCGTGTTCCTGCGGCGCATCGCCGCCGGCGGCGCCGTCGACTGGAACGAGATCGACGCCATGCGCGAGCGCCGCGGTGCCCAGCACATCGACTGGGACGCCATCGACCGGGCCCGCGTCGCCGCCGGAGCGGCGTGAGCGAGGACGACGGCTGGCCCGTCTTACCCTCCGAGCGCGCCATGGCCGTCCTGGAGCACGCCGCACTCACCGACGCCGACGCCTTCAGCGCGTTCTTCGCCGTCACCGTCGCGCTCAGCGAGGCCCACGAGATGGGCATCCAGCCCCCCGGCGCGCGCGTCGACAACGAGGCCGCCGGCACCTGGACCATCCCCCTTCCGCGCGGCCACGGCCTCGCCCGCTACACCTACACCGGCAAGCCCCCGACGATCCTCGACGAGATCGTCATGCCCCGCCTCCACTGACACCCGGAGCCCCCGGCCGTGAACCCTGCGGCCGGGGGCTCCGTGCGTTACCGGCGGGAGTATGACGGCGCAGGCCTGCCGGTGCCGCAAAGATTCCCGAAAGCCCTCCAGCGGGCTCTGAACACGGCATAGTGCCCCGGGATGACTGCCGCACCGGACCACCTCGCACTCCCCGCCCGCCGCCGACGCCACGCACGGCTCATCTCCACCCTGACGACCCTGATCGGCGGCTGCGCCGACGCCGCCGGCGACGTGTACGGACCGATCGCCGCCGCGCCGCCCGAGCAGTCCGGCGTACCGGTCTCTCTCGAGAAGAGCCTCCAGCTCAGCCTGTCCGCGCCCCTCCTACTGGACCAGGCGGTGCAACAGGACGCCGCACGCTGGCCGTCGGCCGTCCTGCACGAGCAGGCCACCGCCCGCCGCACCTTCGCCGCCCGGTGCGCCCTGGCTTCGGCCGAGCAGGCGCTGCATGGGACCGAACAAGACCAGCGCTCCACGCCCGGCACCGTCCCTCCACCCACAGTGCCGCAGTCAGCCGCCCTGGACCTGGCCGAGCTCGGCGAGGCCGTCCTCACGCACTGGGCGGCCGATCGGGAGGAGGCCGTCGCTCTGGTCGAGCGGGCCGTCGCCGGCGGCGAGTACACCGCGCACGAGATCCTGGACGAAGCCACCGACGTCGCCGTGCTGGCAGGGGTACTGGCCCTGCACGACATGCGGGGCCAGACCGACCCGAGCGCGGCGGCGGAGTGTTGTCTCCTCGCCGCCAGGCACTACGCCCTGGCGATCTCCCTGGCCTCTGCCGACCTGGACGACATCCGCTGACCGACTCCACCGTTGCCTACTGTCCGCAACCGGCCTGACCCGCGATCCGGGTGACCTGGAACCTCCTGCTCACCCCACCTGCAGCCCCGTGCCGGGCCCTCGCCGACATAAGGCAGCCGACCAGGTCAGCCGCAGCCAACCCCGCTTTTCGGCAACCGCCGATCTGTCGGGCGACATGAAAGCGTCAGTGGTTGGCGACATCGAGAATGTCAGCGAGCGGCTGTCGGTGCGCCTCATCGGCTCGGCAGAGGAAGGTGGTTCTCCGAATCCGTCCCTGGCGAGCTACGCATCCGGAAGCAGGGTTTTCCGGCGGTGCTCGTAGCGCCGGAGGTACTCCTCGAAGACCGGGACGGTGGTGATGCTGCGGCCGACAAGTTCGTACCAGGACAGCCCCTGCGTGTTGCACAGGTGGCACAGGTAGCCGCGCACGCACCTGCCGCATGAGGGACCGCGGGACGGGCAGCAGGCGCCGTCGTGGTCGATGTGGAAGGCGCTTTCCCCTTCTTGCCACTGCCGCTTACAGATGTCGCATCGGTGGTCGCGGGACTCCCTGAACTGCCGGACTGCCTCCATCGACGAGAATTTGAACCGCTTCATTAGTACGTAGTCCGGTTGGCAGGCCGCGCAGTACGTCGACCGGCCGCTGAGTTGAGCCGACGACCGGCCGAACTCTGCGAGGGGTTTGACGTCCTTGCAGGCGGGACACCGCTTCAACCCAGCTTCCAGCAGCGAGCTTGCCTCATCCTGGCTGATCCGCAGCGTGAACAAGGGCACCAGGACGCCACCCCGCTGGTCCTGCTGATAGTGAGCGTTGCACAACCCCTTGCCGATGGTGGGCAAGCCGCATGGAGCGGACTCCTCAGCGCCGGGCCCGGAGCAGAACTCCGGCATCGTCCGCCGCCGCTGCCGGATCGGGCGCAGCTCTTTGCCAGCCGCGCTCTGCTGGTTGTGAGCGTCGCACAACCTGTTGGACCGCATCGGCCGCTCACACGGCGGGTACAGGGAGGTTCCTGGTGGAAAGGCCTCGCAGGTCTTGGTGCTCCCGTTAGGCATGGGCGGCTGGGGGATGATCTCGATACCCGTCATGGCCGGAGGGTAGGGGCGGGGTCTGACACAGCTGCGGATCTGGCGGGCTGCCTGTCCGGCGGCGAGCTCCTGTCGGTCAGAGTGGCTGCGGCTTCGTCATACGCGGCCAGGGTCCGGGTAGAGGGTGGAGCGGCCGACGCCGAGGTGCCGGGCGATGGAGGTGACCGGCTCGTTGGCGTCGCGGCGCCGCAGGGCGACGGCGAGCATGTCGCCGTCGACGGCGGGCGGGCGGCCGCCGTGGTTGCCGTTGGCGGCCGCAGTGTCCAGGCCGATGAGCAACGACGCCGCCTTCGGCCCCCGCCCCGGCCGCCAAGGACCCCGACCGAGCACCAGATCGACCTCGCAGAACTCCCCGACCTGCCCGTCCGCGTTCTGCTCGAACTCGTCCGCCGCCTCGACATGAACCCCGCCGACCTCATGGCGGGGGCGGACGACCTCTTCGAGCGGCCCCGTCAGCGCGGAGTCCTCGACCGACGCCCGCCCGGCGCAGCCCGCGACGCCCTCACCCTGATCACCGCGCTCGCGCACGCCGACGGTCCCCTCACCGCCGACGGCATCGCCCTCGCGCTCACCTGGAACAGCTTCCGCCTGGCCGCCGCGCTCGACCACGCCCGCACCCACCCCGACGCCGGCGGCGCGCTCGCCCTCCGCCACGTCCCACCGGACGGCTACACCGCCGCCCCGCGCCTCGATGTCCTGCGGCCCGACCAGGCCGACGCCGTCACCGGACGGAAGAACCCCCGCCCCGACATCCGCGGCCCGATCCAGCCCGTCGAGGCGGACGTCCTCCTGCGCGTCTGGATCGACGGCGGCATCGACACCGGCGACGCCGCCCAGCGCCAGGCCCTCGAAGACCTCGCCGCCGCCGACATGGTCACCCGCGGTGACCTCGTCGACGTCCTGCCCGACCGCGCCGCGCGTACAGCCTGCGGATGCTCTCCGAGCCGTCACCGCCTACTGACACACCTCACCTCGCGACCCACTGACGTTCTGACGTCGTCCGACAACTAGTGTCAAAGACCCCTGTGGGCGAGCGATCAGATCACTCCACAGGAACAAGATCGAAAATGACCTAGGCACAAAGGGACCTCCCCTTGACGGGGAGGTCCGGCGAGGCCGGGCCGAACAGTGCACAAACGCACAAGCGGGGAGGGTGTCCGGATGGCCTGGCTGACGAAGATCCGGGCGGATGCGCAGGTCGACTACCGGCTGCGGGAGCAGGCCGGATGCGGCGTCGTCGAGGCCGACGCGGCGGAGACCATCGTCCTGGACGACTCGGTCGACGCCGCCGTCGATTACCGACTGCGACCGGAGGGCGATGGCCACCTGGTGTGGGTCGGCAGCGGGATGAGCGCCTTCGGGTACGCGGCCGGCGACCGCCTGGACGACGAAGCCAAAGACGCCGCGCGCCGGATCATGAACGGCTGCCACCCCGCCACCGGCGCCCGGCTGCTCGCCTCCACCGCCTCGGTGCGCGTCCATCCCGACGCCCAGCTGACCGTGGCCCGGCTGACCGAGGCGATCGAAGCGCTGGCCGCCGAGAAGGGCGTCGAGCCGGCCGACCTGCTGGCGGGCAAGCCGAAGCAGCAGCGTGAGCTCGCCACCCAGCAGCGGATGGTGCACCGGTTCGGCGAGGGGCAGCGGCTCCAGGTCGGCACCCTGCACAAGCTCGCCCGCGCGGTCGGCCTCGACCTCGCCGACGTCTACGGCACCGAGACGGTCGAACGGGCGTGGGCGAGCAAGGACAAACGGATCGACACCCGCGTGCGCGGCTGGGACCTCGTGCTCGACCTGCCGAAGTCCGACAGCGCGTTGTCCGGGCTCATGGGCGACCTCGGCGAGCGTGAGTTCCGGGAGCTGGTGCAGCAGGCGAAGAACGACACGGTCCGCCAGGCCGAGGAGTGGATCGGCTACGCCGTCACCGGCGAGGACGGAGAGAAGGTGCGCATCGCGACCGGCGGTCTGCTCGGCTGGTCGGTGGAGCACCTCGCCGCCCGTCCGGTGACACCGGGCGAACCGGGAGACCCGCACCTGCACGTCCACGTCACGATCGCCAACATGGCGCTGTGCGAGGACGGCGAGTGGCGAGCCATCGCCAACAGCGGACAGGACTTCCACCGACACGCCAAGGCCCTCGACGCGTACTTCAAGGCCCGGGTGCGGGAGCTGACGTACGCGACGTTCGGTATCCGCCGCGAGTACAACCCGGAGACCCGCGCGTGGGAGATCCGCCATGTCCCCGAGGAGCTGCGCGACGCGTTCTCCCGCCGGCACATCGCGCTCGACGAGCGCGTGGGCGCGGATGCCTCGCGAGAGGACCGGCAGCGCATCGCCGACGAGACCCGCCGCGCGAAAGTCGACGCCGACGCGTCCGGGATGCGCTCCAGCTGGCGCACCCGCGCCGAGGCGGTCGTCGGCGACGTCGACGCGATGGTGGCGGCCGCCGCGCCCGGGCCGCCCGACGGCGGCGGTGCGGGCATCGACGGTCCCGGCGGCGGTCCGCAGCGGCCCGGCCCGGACGACCTCGCGCGGATCGTCTTCGACCCCGAGACCGGGCTGACGGCGTCGGAGAAGTCGTTCTCCCGCGCGCAGCTGCTCGCCGCCGTGGCGACGGCGATGGAGTTCGGCATCGGCGCCGAGCCGGGCCTGCTGGACGAACTCGCGGACCAGGTCCTCGCCGTCGAGGGATACGCGGTGCGCCTCCCGCACGTCGGTTCCACCGTCATGTCGTCGATGGACCGCTACACCACCCGCGACATCCTCGACGCCGAGGAGCTCGTCACCAGCCAGGCCCTGGTCCGGTTCGACGAGGGCGCGGTGCAGCTGACCACCGAGCAGGCCGCGGCCGCCATGTCCGTCTTCGAGGTCGCCAACGGCTTCGCCCTGTCCGGCGAACAGCGCGCGGCGATCGAGCGGACGCTGACCGCCGGGCACGGCATCGACGCGCACATCGGCGCGGCCGGCACCGGCAAGAGCACGCTCATGGAGGCGTGCCGGATCGCGTGGGACGCCACCGGCCACACCTACGCCGGCGCCACCGTGAGCGCGGTCGCGGCCAAGAGCCTGGACGACGCCTCCGGCATCCCGGCCCGCTCGATCGCCTCCTGGCTGACGCAGATCCGCGACGGTAACGGACTCACCGGCATCGACGTCCTGGTCGTCGACGAGGCCACCATGTCCAACGACCGGCAGGCCGCCGCCCTGATGAAGGAGGCGCAGCGCACCGGCACCAAACTGGTGGCGATCGGCGACCCCAAGCAGCTCCAGGCGATCGGCCCGGGCGGCTGGTTCAAGGAGGTCCACCGACTCGTCGGCGGCCTCACGCTCATCGAGAACCGGCGCCAGCGCAACGACGCCGAGCGCGCCGCCCTGGAGGTGTGGCGCACCGGCGACCACGAGCAGGCCCTGCGCATCCTGGCCGACACCGGCCGCGTCCACGCCACCGAGAGCGCCATCGAGGCGCACGGGCAGATCCTCACCACCTGGGATGAGGTACGCGGCCGCTGGACCGACCCGCACGACCTGATCGACTCGCTGACCGTACTGGCCGCCAAGAACACGGACGTGGACCTGCTGAACCTGGGCGCACAGCAGATCCGTCGGCAGCGCGGCGAACTCGGCGCGGAACACCGCTACGCCCTGTCCGGCGGCGCGGACATCAACTTCGCGGTGGGCGACCTGGTGCGCGTGCGCCAGAACGATTACCGCAGCCGCCGCGGCGAGGGCCCCGACGTCCTCAACGGCTACCGCGCCGTGGTCACGGCGATCGACGAAGACCACCGCGTCGAGATCACCTGGCGCGACAAGAAGACGAACGACACGGTGTCGGCCTGGTTCGACCCACAGGCCATCAGCTCCGGCGCCCTCTCCCTCGGCTACGCGATGACCGTCGCCGCGAGCCAGGGCCTCACCAGCGAGGTGAGCCTGCTGTACGGGCACGGCGCGAACGCCTTCGCCGTCTACCCGGGCATCACCCGCGGCCGCGCCGAGAACCACCTGTGGCTGCCCCTGCAGGTCGTCGAGGACGACGAGACGCAGGCCCGCCTCGGCGCGGCCCGCACCGAGACCGAGCGGCTGCAGCGCGCCGTCACCGCGTTCGCACGCTTCCTGGGACAGGACCGAGGCGACTCCATGGTCTCGGACCTGCTGCGCGAACCGCCGACCCCGGCCGTACGCCTGCCGGAGCAGGCGAGCGTGCGCGAGCACGAGCGGGCCCGCGGGGAGAGTGAGGCCGCCCTACGACGGGCCCATGCGGCGACAGCCGTCTCCCCCGGTCGCGCACGCCAGGCACAGGAGGAGGCACAGCGGGTCGCCGCCGAGGCCCAGGCGGACACCGCGGCCGCCGACGACGTCGCCGTGCAGGTACAGCCCGCCACCGAGGACGACGCCCGGGAGCGGGCCGCCAACGAGAAGCGTCTGGCGGAGATCCAGCGGCGGCGGGAGATGGCGTCCGTGCAGTCCTGGAAGACCCGGCCGTACGGCAAGCGGTCGGATGCCGAACTGGCCCGGGTTATCAAGCTGGCCTACGAGCGGGCCGGGATCGCCGAGCGCGGTGCCGCGCAGACGGCGGAGAAGGCGCGCGTCCTCGAGGAACGCCTTGCCCAGGAGAGGGAGGCCGGGCAGACCCGCGGGCAGGCGTTCGTCGCTGCGGCGGCGACCCTGCTGGACCAGGCGGAGGCGAAGGCCCAGGAGGCAGCCCAGCAACTCGCCCGGGCGGCCAACGCGCGCAAGGAAGCGGAGGAACGGGACCGGTACCTGCGCGACTACCTGGAGCCGAAGAAGAATTTGGGGCCCCTGGAGCGGCTGCGGGCCGGTGTCACCAAGAAGCAGATCGCAGCGGACATTGCCGATGTCACCGCCGAGCGGGCGGCCTGGCACACGGAGGCGAGCGAGGCGCGCAGCGCGGCCAACGCGGCCCGGGTGGCGGCGTGGGAGATGATCCGCACCAGCAAGTTCGCCGGGCAGTTCCGCGACGTCGACGCGCAGAAGCCCGCGCCGGACGACGTCGCCACCGTCACCGAACGGCTGACGAAGATGCGTGAGCAGCTCCCGGACATCGAGATCAGCCTCGACCGGCGCGATGCCCAGACACTGACCCGGCTGCAGGGCGAGGTCACCCAGTACACCGACGCGGCCGCCAAGAGCCGGAAGACCGTGGCGGCCGGCCAGGCCGAGCAGGCCCTGCGCAAGACCATCGCCACGAAGTACCCCGAGCTGCACGACATCGAGACCAAGGCCCGCCGGTCGCACATCGTCGCGCAGAAGCGCGCGGCCGCCGAACAGTCCCGGGCCCGGGCTCAGGAGTCGGCTGGCTATCACCGTCAGCCACCTTCTCAGGGCCTTGGAGGGCCCTCCCTGCCCGGCCGGTAGTCCTGTTAGGTCCAACGGCTCCAACGGGGCGTGAGCAGGCATGGAGAAGGCCCCCGGCGGCGCTCTGGGAGGAGTGGTCCGCCGGGGGCCTACGTGCGCGGAGGGTCAGGACGGCAGGAAGTTCTTCTGCCACTCCAGCGACGGCATCGACAGCGCGGCGTCGGCCAGCGCCTTCGCCGACGGGGTCTTCAGCGCCGCCAGGCTGGTGTCGATCCAGTTCTGGGTGAGGCTGTAGCCCTGCTCCCGGTACTCGACGGCCTGCACCAGGCACTCCAGCTTGTCCGCGTCGCGGGCGACGACCGCCTCCGGGGTCTCGCCGGCCTCGTACTCGTCGACCGCGCCCTGCACACCCTCGCGGACCGCCGGGTGGGCGTTGGCGACCTGGTCGGCGGTCACCTCGCCGTTCGGCGCCGCCCGCAGGTACTTGCGGCCGATGTGCGGGATGTCCCCGACCCGGGTCTCCTGGGAGTCGTGGAAGAGGCACATCAGCGCCACCCGCGAGGCGTTGACGCCTTCTATCATGGCGAGCACCGAGCCGATCACCCCGACCCGGAAGCTGTGCTCGGCGACGGACTCCGGGGCCTTGTTGCCGGTGGAGGTGGGTCACCCGCGCGTACTTCAAGCTGGAACAGGAGCAGGTCCAGGCGCAAGCCCGGCGGGACCAGATCATCGAGCGCATGCTCGCAGTCCAGCAGCGTCAGCGGGAGGCGAAGCAGGCGGCCGAACAGGAGCATCTCGCCGCGATCGAGGCCCTGCTCCAGTGGCAGAAGGCGCTGGTGAAGCCGGTGGTGGAGTTCGTCTTCCACGAGGCCGGCTCCTACCCCAAGGTCGCCGAGAGCGGCACCCCCGAGTACGCGATGGGCGTGCCCGTGTATGTGAACGGCAAGCCGTACGCGGTCATCTGCCCCGTAGCCAGCCGGATTCCGGCACTGCGCAACCGCCTCGTCCCGCTCGTTCTCTTCGCCGCCTCCGAGAAGGAGCGCAACCGCATCGCCGCCCAGGCCGCCCCGGGACAGCGTGTCGAAGTCATCACGGTCGAACTGCCGCCTGTGCCATCTGTAGCCCCGCCTCGTCGGCCGCGAAGCGGCATCACCGTCGAACAGGCGGTGAGCCGGATGCTCGGCCTCGACCGGTTGTGATCCGCCGCCGCGCCCTCCACTAGACCGTGGTGGCGGAGAACGGACCCGGTGTCCCTTCTCCGCGGTGGTCCGTGGAGGGGTGCCACGGCCCACCGCGGGGCACGCCGCGTCTCAGCGCACGTCGCCGTACGCGGCCTCCCGCAGAGCCCGCAGGATCAGCCGGAACTCGTCGTCGTCGACGGCTTGGACGACCGAGCCGAGCTGCACCGCGCAGCGCCTCACCAGCGAGGCGGCGACCTCCAGCATGGCCATCTCACTGTGCGACGACCTCAAGACCCAGGGCCGGTCGAGCATCAGCAGCCCGATCGAGTCCCAATCCACCGAGGGGTGCGTGCCGCTGCGGTCGATGACCGGCTTGTCGGCGGCCGCCGACCACTCCGCCTCGTTCTCCAGCAGGCGCCGCAGCCAGTACCCGTCCCGGTACGCGCCGAGCAACCGGGTCGCCGCCCGCATCCCCTCGTTGCCCACGCCCTGCAGCAGCTCCTCGGCGAGCTGCTCGCCCGTCCTGCCGTCCGCGACCGTCGTCACCGCTATCTCCGTTCCGTCGGCGTCCAGGGCCGCGAAGACCGGCCCCGCCTCACTGTGCGCGGCCGCCGACTCGCGGCCGCGTCGCACACGCCGGGCGATCCCCCGTACGACCTCCTTCACGAACAGGCGCACCAACGGGTTTTCCGCCAGCTCCCGCACGGTGTGGCCCCGCGCACCGACCCCACTGCACCCGCCCGGCGTCGATCTATGCGCAGGCTCCTGGCCATGGTTGATCCCGCCGGGATCAACCATGGCCAGGAACACGACCTTGTTCATCTGTTTTCGAGACGCCTAGAAATTTTCATTCCCGCAGGTAGACACCGGGTTTGACTAGCGATCAGTAGCTTTAACAAGCACATAAGTTGTGGTCACCCGGGTCTGAGCTGTTACCCCTCACCTCTATGCTGGAGGGCGTTCCTTCGCGGCGTCTGCCACGTACTTCACCAGCCGGTGAAGGCCCGGCAGCCCTGCCGGGCTACTTCGGCGCCACGGAGGAACATGTGGATGGCAAGACACCTGTCGATAGCGGAGGCGATCAGGAGGAGCAGGAGGCCGCCGAGCGGCGTCGCGAACGACGCAAGCTCGTAGTGCAACTCCTGGTCGACTGGTCACCCGTACTCGCGGGACTCGCCAACCTCGTGGTGCAGCACTTCTCCTGATCAAGGAGCGGTGAGTGTTGGTCGTAGCGTCGGGGACAGCAGCAAGCCCGGCCGAATCTCACACGACCGGGCTCGCTGGCTGTGACGCGGACAGAGGGCCCTTGACCTGGGATGCAGCCCGGAGAAGGGGCCCTCTGCAACAAGTTTTATGTGTCATCCGCGCAGATTGATCGTACGGGAAATAGCGCCTCGGTCTATAACCTGGGCTCCTAGACACGCGTTTACCTGCGCCGACCTCGACAGCGCTGACTCGGCTCGCGCGGCGCCGCATCTCTGCCTCCGATCCCGCTCCCAGATGGCCACCGTCGCCGGTCGCGACGACACGCTGCCCGTGCTCACCGGTGTGCGCAGCGCCGCTGACCGGCCAGGTGGATAACGCGCGGCTCACGCCCGTTGCCACCCGGCATCGGTTCGTTGCACGCGACGGGGGGCCGGAGCCACTGGCATTGGCTCCGGCCCCCGTCAGGGCGGGTGAGGACGGTCAGTTGGTGTCCTCGTGCGGTTCGAGCAGCGCGAAGTACGTCTCACGCTGCTGCTCGGTCAGCTCGCCGTCGAGCGAGAGCGCCGACCGCAGCGCGCTCAGGGTGTCCGCCGCCGGCGCCTTCCACGTCTTGTGTGCCTGCCACTGGATCTCCCCGATGGTGGCGTACGCCTCGGCGGGGAAGCACCGGATGTACCAGTCCAGCGTCTTGGCCACCGACGGCGTCAGGTTGAGGTGCCACCAATGCGCCGGCCCGTCACCCTCCTCGTCCGCGTCATCGCCGACCATGTCGAGGGACTCGGCGAAGTCGTGCAGCACCGCGGCCCGCACGGTCCGTCCCAGATGGTCGGTGGGGACGATCTCGTCGAGACTGGCCGCCACCGACCAGGCCAGCGCGTCCGCGACCTCAGCGACGGACTCCTTGTTGCGCTGGCGCAGCACCCACCGCTTGCGCACGTCGGGCCGGTCGAACAGCGTGTGGTGGAAGTCGACGGCGAACCGGTCGCGGACCTCGACCGCGCCGGGGGAGAGGCTGTCGGGGTCGCCGGCGGACATGGCGGACTTGACTCCCTGATAGGAGCGCTGGCGGGACTCCACCCAGTCTTCCGCCACGGCCCGGGCCCACTGGTCGCGGCCGCCGACGACGGCCTGCGGCAGCGGCACCTCGGAGTTGCCGCGCGAGATGTAGGCGCGCAGCGTCGAGGCGGTGATGCCGCCGAGTTCCGCCAGCTCCGGGGCGCCGATCAGCTGCGCGCCGGTCAGTTCGGGGCTGGAGACGTCGACGACGCACCGATCCAGCGGCAGGGCGCCGTCCTGCTCCTGGTGGCGGGCGGCCCACAGCGCCAGGTGGTCGGGCCAGTTGTCCGGCCGCGCGGCGTCCGGGTCGAAGGTGGCTACCTTGCCGACGTAGGCCTTGGCCGGGTCGGCGCGGCCGTCGAGCATGTCGGCGGCGGTGACGGTGACGGCCATGCGGGCCTTGCGCCGCTCGTAGTCCTCCTCGACCGGGTTCCAGACCTGCCCGGGCCGGTACCACGTCTCGCCGTTCCACCAGTAGCCGCCGGCGCGGAACAGCAGCTGCTCGCCGTCCCAGTCCATGTGCAGGGCGGAGGTGTCGCCGTCGCGCAGCAGCAGCACGGTCCGGCCGTGCTCGGGGTGGTGGCGTACCGCCCAGCCGAGCGTGTGGTCGAGCGGGTCGGTGGTGAACGCGCGCCAGCCGCCGTCGGCGCGGTTCTTGTCGAAGCGGCCCCACATGCCCGGGCCCCTGTTGCGGCCCACGGCCTCGATGGCGTCGGGGCCCTCGTCGAGCGGGAGGTGGGAGTCGTCGACGAAGGGCAGGCCCGGCACCGGGTGATCGGTGCGCAGGCCGTTGGCGAGCGGAACGACGTGACTCAAGACTGATTCCTCGTTTCCCTTCGGGTGCTGCACGATTTATGCATCACTGAACCTGTCTCCCTTATACATGTGCGCCAACCGTCTTCGTGCAGCCATTTCCGGCCATCTTCACCGCGCCCGTCCGCGATCCGCGGACGGAGGTGATCGCGTCGGATACCTGCGGAGGGTTATCCGACGCGATCGGCGGTGACTCTCTGGATCCGGCGAAGGGTCAGCTGGGTGGCTCGTCCGATTCGATCGCGCTGGGAGGTGTCCGGCACGCTTGCTGCCGGGTGCGGATGCGCTGCCATCCGGTGGTGCCGGCCAGCAGCACCAGCCCGGCGATGACATTGCCGACCACGTCGTGAAGGACGAAGTCGTACAGTGCTGCCAGCACAGTGGTCTTGGTCATCGCCGCACACCCGCTTGCCGTGCCTGCTGGGCGCGCCGCTGAAGGGCTGCGGCCATACGATCGTCCGCGCCGGGCTCCGGGTGATGGCCCGTGAGGTCGCGGTACTCCTTGCGGAGGAGTTGCCTGCGTTCCCGCAGGTGCCGGTGGATCCGATAGATCCGGTCGGTGACCATCTTGGCGGTGATGCCGAGCGTCTCGCCGATCTCGGCGTAGCTGTACCCCTCGTAGACCATGCGGAGCATGTGGCGCTTGTGCTCCGGCAGGGACGCCAAAAAGTCGTTCAGCCAGGCGTTCACGAGCACGGACTCGTCCTCGAATGGGGAGTTGCCGGTCCACCAGGGCGACAGGTCCACGGTCCAGTCGTCCATCACGCCCAGTTCCGCGAGCCGGCGGTCGTGCTGACGGCACCACTTCCGGTAGTGACGCGGGAAGGACTGCAGGACCCCGCGGGTGAAGTAGGTGCGCAGGCTGGCGGCCGAGGGGCGCCGGCCTCCGGTGGGCTCAGGGCTCTCCGGCTCCCACTGCGGATTCCATCCGCCTTCGCGCAGCGCGTGCTTGACGAAGGCAGGCCAGGCGCCGCTGACCGCGGTGAGCACGAGGTCGATGCGCTCCTGCGGGTCGGTGCGCAGGACGTCCCCGTGACGGGAGTCGATGTCGAACTCCGCGTGGGCAGGTGCCGATGCCCGGACGCGCTCCACGATCTTTCGGTTAGAGCACCAGGAGTTCAACGTGACTGTGGCGTATGCCCACAGCTGCTCTTGTGTCAGCTGCATCTCCGAGCTGCGGAACTCGGCCCGGCGCAACCGCTCGACGAGCGCGGCGTCCTCGGCGCGCTGCCGCTCCGCCCGGGCCCTCGGGTCCTCGTCCGGAATCATGCCGATTCGCATGGAATCAGCCTCTTGAGCTGTTCGATCATTCGCTGTGGTGTCATGAGCCCCACCCCCTGTCGTATCGCGTGTCCTTCGGCACGACGTAGCGGGGGATGGAAAAACATCGCGCGTGATGCGCAGAAAACTTTGGGACCGGTTCATGTGGTCGCAGCGGCGGCCCGTCCGGCGAGTTCTGGCTCTTGATAATGTTCCTTCTCTAGAGCCAGAACTGAGGGAGGGGCAATGAGGAACGAGACCGCCGAACAGAACCGCTACCAGCGCGCACTCAGCGCGCAGACCAGTGCGAGCCGGGACCCGTCCACCAGCGGACAGGCTGGCTTCTGGGAGTTCAACGCCAAGGTGC